>DAHVDN010000043.1 GCA_027313505.1 Candidatus Dormiibacterota bacterium | reverse complement strand
GATCCGGCTCGTCCCCGCCCTCCTGGTGGCTCGAGACCCGGCCCGCTGGGGACCGGGGGAGGGGAGCCCGGCGGGCCCGACAGGAGTCCCTACCCCCCAGGGGAGCTGGGGATACCGCGATCTCGCCGGCACCGGGAGCTGAGGCCGCCCAGTCGGGCCCCGGAGTCGGCCCTCTCCGGCTGTTGGTGAGTGACCAGGCACCCTCCTAGGACCGTGGCTGGTCGGAGGATGCCCTGGGCCGGCACGATGAGCCTCTCCGAGACCATCGACGCGGGGAGCGGGGCCGGTCGATGACCCGGGTGGACCGGGGCACCCGCCATCCGGTTAGAGCTCGCGGCCGCCGGTCGGGGCGGACCGCCCTAGAGCTGGCCCTCCAACATCCTCAGCACCACGGGGTCCAAGCGGTCCCGCCCCCGGAGGCGCTCCTCCAGGTTCTCCATGCCCCCCCAGGCCTCCAGGGCGACGAACACCGAATCCCGGTCCTCTCCAGCGACCTCGATTCCGCGGCGCTGAAGGCCGAGCCGGAGACGCCTCACCAGCTCATCGTCCACGGGGAGCAGGGCTCCGTCGTCGGTCTCCTCGAAATACACCCGCCACAGCCGGGCCAGCCGCTGCAGCTCTGTGACCGGCTCCGGGTGGTCATCTACCCGAAGGTCGATCATGCGATCGTCCAACCCGCCGTAGCCGCTGGCCTCTCGCATCACGAGGAGGGCGGCGGACTCCCTCCCCCTCCGATCTCCGCCCGCCTTGTCAGCGGCGCTGAGGGCCGCCAACAGCCGGTCGCAGAGGTCGCCGGAGCTGGCCAGGAAGGTCTCCCTGAGGGCGTCGGCCACCTCCGGCCCGGCGAGGATGTTGCCCTGACAGGCGCAGCCGGGCGCCGTGCGGCTCCCGGCCCAGTCGAAGCAGGCGCTGCCGGTGTAGTTCGCGGCTCCTCCATCCCGGTCCACGATCCCCAGCTGGCGGTGGTCCCGGTCCGGGTCGGAAGCGGTGAGCCGCTCCACCACCACCTGGGCTGGTAGTCCCTCCGAAAGCAGCTGCATACCTCTCGGCCCGTACGAGGTGTTGGCCATGGCCTGGGTCGCCAAGGCCCCGACGCCTGCTCCCGCCCATGGCACCACGCTGCCCACGGCGAGGAACTTGGAGGCGACCGCCACCCCGAAGTCGCGCCCGTCCGTGGCGCAGATGGAGAAGGTGGCGATCGTGGGGGAGTGCACGAGGCGGGCCATCCCTGGGAGGATAGCGGATGGATGAGCGAGGAGTCCCAGGAGCCAAAGCCGGACCGGGACCAGCCCCTGGAGCTCTTTGGCTATGTGCCGGAGTCCGCTCTGGTGGTGGTGGCCCATCCAGATGACGCCGACTTCCTGGCCGCCTCGGTCCTCTCCGCCTTCGTGCGGCGAGGATGCCGGGCGGTCATCTGCCTGGTGACCGACGGCGACGCCGGCAGCGACGACCCCACGATCCCCAGCGGGGAGCTCAGCCGGGTGCGCCTCGCAGAGCAGCGTCGCGCCGCCGAACACCTCGGCGTCAAGGAGGTCATCTGCCTCAACCACCCTGACGGAACTCTGCAGAACACCCTGGAGGTGCGGCGCGACCTGGTGCGGGTGCTGCGCACCGTGCGCCCGGAGATGGTGATCACCATGGACCCCACCTCCAGGTTCTTTGGCCGGGGCTACATCAATCACCCGGACCACCGGGCGGCGGCGGACGCCTGCCTGGATGCGGTGTTCCCCAGCGCCCGGGACGCCCGCGCTTTCCCGGAGCTGCTGGCAGAGGAGGGGCTCGAGCCCCACAAGACCCGCTTTGTGCTGGTGGGCTCGAGCCGGGAGGCGGACATCGCGGTTCCCATCCTCGAGGAGGACCTGGAGAACCAGCTGGCCGCACTCGGTGAGCACAGGAGCCAGTTCGACGCCGCGCCCATGCGGGATTGGATCTTCGAGGAGGCGCGGCAATGTGGCGCCCGGGCCGGCGTCCCCATGGCGGAGAGCTACCGGCTCTTCGACCTCGCCCCTGACCCCTCACAGCGGGGCTACGAGGCGCCCCCTGAGGACGCCGCGGGTGTGCCCCCGCGCGGGCGCCGCTCGTCCAACTGGGGCTGACCGGGGCCCGCGGGGCGGTTCCTGTTCATCCCCGCGTCCCTGGCTCGTCGCCGGGGGATTCGGTGCCGCTCCGCCCGGGGGGGACCGGCCCCAGCTGTGGCCGGACGCCGGGTGAAAGTGCCGCTAATCCTCCCGCGGTAGCAGGTGCTCCCCATGGCGGATGGCGCGGATGATCTTGCGCCAGCTGCGGTGGCGCCAGCTCGCCGGAACGCGCCAGATGTCGATCCCCGCCAGCGCACTGAGGGACACCAACAAGACCAGCGGGCCTCCGGGCCGGGCCAGGTCGTTGCCGTTGGCGTTGGCGTGGCCGAGAATCGAAACTGCCCGGACCTCGGCATCGAACTCCTCGGGGAGGTAGACGTCGACCGAGCCCAGCACCCCCACCACCACGATGGTCACGGTGCGCTCGGTGAGCCGGGCCTGGCGCAGGTCGAGGTCGATGTTCCCGAGCGCCACCAGGCAGACAACCCGCCGGCCCACCGTGAGCCGTCCGGACCTCTCGGTCGAGCCGAGGACGGCCAGCAGCCACCGGGTGGGGCGCCGATGGGACGGCTGCTCAGGCAGGTCGTCGGTGAGCCGGGCCAGCTCACCGACGGTGCGCGCCTCGGTGACCCCCGCCACCCTTTCGGAGAACTCCTCCATGTTGATCCGGCCCTCCGCGGCCGCCTCGCGCAGGATGGAGATCCGGGCCTCGCGATCCAGGTCCGACGCCCGCATGGAATCGCTCACCGATTTGCGCCCTCACGAACTCCTACCGCGCCCGCATGCGACCGCGCCCGCCGAACTCGCCGGTCGGCGCCCATGGCAGGGGTCAGCCGCCGCCCAGGCCTAACAGGGCCGGGACCCCGCGTCCCCCCGTCACCGGTTTCTGGGGCTGCCTCGCTCCAGGGCGGGCCAGGCCGCGACAACGACCACGATCGCCGCCGCCGCTCCTCCCACGATGAGGGCCTCGAGGTCCATATGGAAGCCGCCAAGGACCACCGCGGCTACCACCAGCAGGGGCAGGAGCACCATGGCCGCCCGCTGGCCGAGCCAGGGGAGAATGCCGCCGGCCCGGGTGCTGGGTTCGTCGGACTCCCGGGGCAGCCGCTCCTGCCAGAGCGTCATCCACCACTCCGGCTGGCCGTCTGGCTCTGAGGATTGCCGATCCGGCCTGCGCCTGGGGTCCGAGCCTTGGGGCATTTGATCGCCTGCTGGGTGGCGGCGCCGCCCTGAGGGCGGCCTCGACGGCCCTAGGATAGCACCGGATGGACACCGTTCCGGGCCTCTTTGGCGACCGGTCCGCGCCCTCTCGCGGGCGCCCGCTGCGGGAGCTCCATCGCGAGCTCGCCACCTGCCGTCTCTGCGTGGACGCCGATATCCTCACCCGCGCCGCGCCCGTCCTCCCGGCTCCGATCCCCTCTCAGATCGTGCTGGTGGGTCAGGCGCCGGGTCGGCTTGAGGAGGAGACTAGGCTCCCCTTCAGCGGCCGCGCCGGCAGGCAGCTCTTCAGCTGGCTGGCCCGGGCCGGGATCGCCAGCGAGGAGGAGGCGCGCCGCCGGGTCTACCTGACCTCGATCACCAAGTGCTTCCCCGGACGATCGCCGGGGGGGACGGGTGACCGCCGGCCCAGCGCCCGCGAGGTGGAAATCTGCCGGTCCCATCTTGACCGCCAGCTGGCGCTCCTGGCCCCCTGGCTGATTCTTCCGGTGGGGCAGCTGGCCATCGACCGGTTCCTGCCGGGCCGGCCGCTGAGCCTCGTGGTGGGCCGGCTCTTCGATGGGGCCGGTCGGGAGCTTCCGGCGGGCAGCCCCCTGAACCCCGGCTGCCTCCCATTGCTGCTGCCCCTGCCCCATCCATCGGGGGCCAGCCGGTGGCTGAACCGACCGGAGCACCAGCATCTCCTGGAGCAGGCGCTCGAGCGCCTGTCTCAGCTGCTGCGGTCCCCTTGGCGGAGGCGCGCGGAGCGGCTATAGTAGGCCGCGATCTTGGCTGCCAGCAAGCGCGCGCGGGGAGGACCGGAGCGGACAGCCGCCCCCCGCGCCAGCGAGATCAACGTCCCTTCCGCGGAGGCGCGCACCGCCGGGCGCTCCGCCGACGAGATCCTGGAGTTGATCTTCACCCCGACGCCGAGAGCCAGCCCGGCCGAGCAGGCTGAGCGCACCCTGCGCCGGCCCAAGCCCTTGGTCTACGTGGCCATGAGCAATCGCAACTTCTACTGGCGGCAGCAGCTCACCAAGTTCGTGTTGGACGAGAACCGGGTGCCGGTGGCTCCCTTCATGCTCTTCGACTACTACCTGATGCACACCGTCCCCAAGGACCTGGTGCGAGAGGCGCTGAACAACCTCATCGCCCGGTGTGACGAGGTCTGGGTCTTCGGCGAGCTCTCCCTGGGCCTAAAGGTTCAGGTGGGGATCGCCAAGCGAATGCACAAGCCGGTGCGTTACTTCGACATCAGTGAACTGCCCTACCAGGTGACCGGGATCCCGGAGTCCATGGTTCCCGAGGAGCGCTAGGGGAGAGGGCCGTCTGGAGGCCCTGCCCCATCCCCCGGCGCGGATCCTGCCTGGAGCTCGATCCGTGCTCGCTTCGACGCTGCCTTCACATGCTTTGAGTTGAACGGGCCGTCATACTCGGCGGCGCCATCCTCCAGCTGTGGGTGGCACCACTGGCCCAGTCGGCGCGGCTACTCGCGCTGCTCCTCTGAGAGCCGCGGCGCGAAGCACGGGTGACCCCGCTCCCAATTGGGACGGCCGCCCAAAGCACGCCAGCCACGCGAAGTTATCAGCCAGCATGGATCACGACCGGACGCGCCGATCCGCTGCCTGGAAGTGGACGCGGAAGGCGACCCACCAGCACCTCGAGCAGAGGTTCGCCTTGACAACGATATATCTTTGAGCTATCATCGACCAGTCGGAGGATTCGGCAAGACTCACCACGGATACGACTGAGGAGCGTGCGATGCATCGAGAAGGACACATGGAAGGTCCCTGCGCCGGGGGACCCGGCGGACGCCATCGGGGGCGATTCGGGCGCTTTGACCCGGAGGGCTTTGCCCGAGACTTTCGCGGTGGCTGGGGCAGGGGCATGAGGGGCCCCTTGGGAATGGGCCGCGCGCCCCGCGGCAACGTGCGTGCGGCGATCCTGCTGCTGCTCGAGGAGCAGCCGCGGAACGGGTACCAGGTCATGCAGGAGATCGCGACGCGCAGCAAGGGCGTCTGGCAACCGAGCCCCGGTTCCGTCTACCCCGCCCTCCAGCAGCTGGAGGACGAGGCCCTGGTCGCCGTCCAGGAGGCGGAAGGGCAGAAGCTCTATCGGCTCACGGACGCCGGGGTGGCCTATGTCGAGGCCCACAGGGCCGAGTACGGGCTTCCCTGGGACGCGGCGTCCGGAGCGGTCGGAAGCGAAATCCACGACCTGGTGTCGCTGATGCGGCAGTCTGCTGCGGCGCTGTTCCAGGTGGTGCGGGCTGGGGACCGGGCTCAGGTGGCCAAGGCGGCCCAGCTTATGCAGGAGACCCGGCGCGGGCTCTACCGGATCCTGGCTGAGGACGGAACGGACACCGATCGACCCGGCTGACCGCCGGATGCTGGCCAGGAGGCCGGCCTTGGGGCCGGTCTCTTGGCGCGCCAGGAACTGATGCCGGGGCTGCCGGGGGCGGCTGATCGGGGGAGGGCCTGCCCCTGCCGACCGTAACGGACGCGACGGCGGTGGCATCTCGTTCACCAGTCTGGGCACCAGCTCCCGATTCGCTCCGGGACGCCGGCCCCCGGACGACTGCCATGACCAGGGGCAAGGGGCGCGAGCACGGCAGCAGCGGATCAGGGCCGCCTTGCCTCGGCAGGGCTCGCCGGGCTCGGCTGCCTCATGTCGCCGGCGGGCGGCCCAGATCGGCCGGAGCCTGGATGCCGCTGGGGCCGTCCGGTTGTCCGTGGGCTACTCGCGCATCGCGACCACAACGAGCGGATACGTCCGCGTTCTCGATATGGCTGCCTGTCACCCGGTCGCGCCATCTCACTTCCTCTTTGTGAGCCCGATGCCGCTGCCGGAGTCCCTCCTGGGCCGCTGATCCCTCGTGGTTGTTCGGCGTCCTCAATCGTATGAAACGCCGTATCAGTTCCCACACCTACAGCCCGGACTGACCTATGGGGGTCCCTCACGACCCGTGCGGTGAGCGCTTGTGCAGCTGGGTGAAGGGAGGCAGTGATCAGTGGTCGGCTTCAGCAGACTCCGGATATAGCGCTGCCCAAGGGAGCTCGCCCTTGGCCCCCGCGCGGATTTGGTCGTTCAGTTCGCCAGTGTCCAATGCCTCCAGTAGGTGGACATCAGGGAAGTCCAGTACACGAGCTCCCTCTTCGTCGATCCGGGTGAAGGTCAGTCCTGTGTCCGGGTGCGCGCGTATGAAGACCCGCAGGGGCTTGCCTCTCAAAGTCCACCGATTTTTAGTGGTCACCTCTATCCCGAGACTGGGCTGATCCACAACTCGCGCCGCGGAGGCACCTCGCGTCGTCGACAGGCACTGCGCCTCCTCCTCCAGTGATGAATACGGGGGCGGGCCGAGTCTTCGAGTACGTCCCCGTTCCTCGCTAGGTGGCCGCCGTTGCTGGCGAACTCCCCGAGCGCTCACCAAGCGCCACCGCACCCAAGTTGGCCGTAGTCAACGAATTCTGGGCACGCCCCTTGGTGGCTGGAACACTGGGCGGTAATACCGAGGTCCCAGTTATCCTCCATGACCCGGTAACGATACGCGGCTACCAACCGGTTCACAGAAAAGCAGGTCCCGTCGGTCTCGTAGAGTGGGACGTTGTAGACTACCCCCCTGGGTTCAGTATTGTTCGGCGCCTCCGTGCCAAGATGTCAGCCACGCTGGCTCGGCGCTGGGCCAGGTGTTCGACCCAACTGGCGCTCATCTGGGTGAGCTCCACCTCGTTGCCGTCGGGGTCCCGGACCGCAGTCACCAAGGAGTCTTCTCCGAGCGGTTCTATAGGATACGCAAGGCTCACCCCGTGCCGCTCCAGGCGGGTCACGAACGCCTCCAAGTCAAAGACCCAGAACGCCATCCGGATGGGTCCCGGGGCGCGAGCAGGGTGCTCTCCATGGACGGCGAAGTGAACGTCGCGCAGCTCGCGCCCCCAATGGGACGCCAACCCGCCATGCTGCTCCTCAATCAGAGGGAGCCCCAGCACCTCCCGGTAGAAACCGGCCAGCCGCCCCGGGTCCTCACTTGTCAGCAGGACCGCGGAGAGGAACTCGATCCGTTCCGGCATGGCCACGACCGTCGCCTACGGCTGCGGCGCTGGCCCAACAGCCAGGAGGGCGCGCCCTGCGACTGAACCCCGTACCTGGCGTGGCAAGGTACGAACACAGCACATCGCATGTGCAGCGTCGTCCCCGAAAGGGTGTCACATCGTGACGCCCCCTGACGCGCCCCGGGGGCGCTTATTGATCGCCAACCTGGAGGGCGGTGCCGATCTCAACTCGGTGGACACCCACCTTGAATACCGCTGAGGCAACCAGGCTTCCGCGGGCCCTCACCCCTCTCCGTCCGCCACCTTGATCTGCACCTAGACTAGCGCTCATCCCCCTGGCTCAGCATCCGAGCCAAGCGCTGCATTGGGGCTGGTCCCGAGCCGGTCGAAAGCCGAAACGGCGCTGCCTGAGATCGCGAATGAAAAGACCCCGTCTGTTAGTCCAGCAGCCCTCCGAGCCGGTGAGACGCCGAGCAAAGGCCACGGCTCGGGCGTGCACAGATTTGCGGAGGGTGCGTCCAGCGATGTAGCCTCAGGCGGTGCACGACTCCGCACCCGAACAGCAATGGCCGCTACTGTCGCTCCGGCTCAAAGTAGCTGATGTCACGCTGCAACCTGTGCGTGAGGCGGATCTCGAGCATCTCTCGCGCATACTTCCCGACGATGTCGAGCACGATCCGGCCTCGGAGATGCTCGAGGGGCTGGACGTCGAGCAGAACCGCCGCCGCATTCTGTTGCAGTCGTATTGGCGAAGTTGGGGGTGTTGGTCTGTCGAGGCGTGGTGCATCTTCTTTCGGGTCTCTGTCGGCGCTCGTGTCGTCGGGGTCCAAGCGCTTGAGGCCAAGCACTTTCCGATCTTGCGTACAGTGGATTCCTCCTCGTGGCTAGTCACGGACGTTCGTCGTCGTGGCATTGGCACCGCCATGCGGCTGGCGGTCCTCACGTTGGCCTTTGACCACCTCGGCGCTGCAGCGGCCATAACTTCGGCGCGACAGGATAATTGGGCATCCCTCGGGGTGTCCAAGCACCTAGGCTACGAGGAGAATGGCGTGAGAACCAGCCTTTCTCCGTCGGGCCCGTGCACGTTACAGCACATGATATTGCGGCGAAGTTCATGGGCGCTTTCCGGGCGCAGCCAGAGCGTGACCGTAAGCGGCATCAGCGCCTGCGCACCATGGTTCGGTGTGGACGTCGCCAAATAGGTACACGCCAGCCCCCTGCGACCCGGAGCGTCCAGTCACCGAAAACTCGGTTCTGCTGCTACCGGGGATTGCGAGCGGGAGCGCCTCAGTCTGCTTCCAGCGTCCTGCCTTCAATGTTCCCGTGCTGCCGAGAATTGTCGTCAAACCGGGTTTGGTCTCGGCGCCCAAGAATCTCGGGCCACTTCCCTTGCCTACTTCCAGCAGCGGACCGGCCGACCATGCTGCTGCCCGTGGCGGCCCACTTCTCGAGTCGCGCCGGCGACTCCCGGGACCTGGCCAGGCTCTCACCAGGGTGGGCCCGTCTTTGCGGCACAGGTCACCTGGACCGTTTCGAGGCGGTCACCCCAGCCCGGAAGCGGGAAAGGTGGGATCAAACTTGGCTGGTCATGTCACAACTTCGACGTGGGGGGGTGGGGCCGGGTCAGGCTGAGGCGGTAACGGTAGGCGGGAGGGGAGGGTGCACCCCAAGGCCAAGGCCACGGCAACTGCTTCGGGGGTGGGCCGGGTATAGGTCCGGAGTGGGGCCGGGACACCGGGGACGGCGATGGTGACCACGCGGAGCGGCTCGAGCGCCGCCCGGGCGCTGTGGGGAGCACCGACCTGGAGCGACCGCTGGCGCAGGTTGATCTCCGTCAGGTAGCCCAAAACGCAAAGGTGCGCACACCGAGTCGAACGCCACTGCCCCACGTATTCCAAGACTCGAGGATCAAGATGCAAGCGTCGAAGGACGTCTCGTCGCCTTCCTGCCCGTGACCACTGCTGGCGGCCATCTCGGCTCGGACAGTGGTCAGATGGAGGCATGACTGCTCAAGACGACCATCCTGGCCGCCGCGCGCACCAGGTCGCTACCCGTTTCTGGCCTGACCGGCATCAACCATCCAGTACCTGGCCCATGGCTGATCGGTGCCCACGAGACCTCGTAGCCACCGTGGGCGAAGTCCTCCTCGGCCGGGAGATACCCGACCCAGCCGCCGGTGTAGCCATTGAAGAAGGCGGGCTGGGTCGCGAACTGTGCCTCGAAATTGAGAGCGAGCTGCGTGAACGTCTCCATCGGCACACCAACGAGGACCCCGGAGCCAACTCCCAGGCCCTGAACTTCGATCGGGATGGTGATCCGCACCTCTCCCGCCGATCTGCGGGCGTCAACCGCGCGAAGCCATGTGGCAGGGTCAACTCCCCACATGTCCTTCGCCTCCTTCGCCAGCCGGCTGGCCTCTTCGCGATCGGGCAGATCCTGCAGTTCGAGTCGGAACCCCGTCCGGGCTACCAGGAGCGGGAGTTCGGCAAGCGGGGCGTTCCGGTTGGTGATGGAAAGCACTTCGGAACCGATGGCCGCACCCATGTGAAGGAGGTCCCCTTGGGTTCCTCGCCACCGAGGGTTGGCGTCACCGGCTGAGCCATTCAGCACCAAGATCGGGCAGCCGACCCCGGGGGCAACTGCTCGCCGGAGGGCACCTGGCCAGTCGGCCGAGATGAGCAAGTTGTCGGACTTGAGGACGTTGGCGTGCGCGCTGTATCGAACCACCACCGCTATTCGGTCACCGGCCGTTGACGCCAGCGTAAGCACCCCGACTCGGCGATCCAGTGCGCCGTCAGCACGCGCTCCCATGAACGCGTTCCCTGCAGTCCCGAGGGAGCGCCGGTTGACGCTGGCATCGGCCTGCCCCACATCCCATCTGGCCACGGCCGGGCACATGCGGTTCAGCGCCTCTGTTGCCGCTATGCCAGCCCTGGCACGGAGAAGTTCGAGATAGGTTGGATCCGCCACCGGTCCTGAGTGGGTGTGGGAATAGCACACCATCACACCCATCAGGCCCGAGCCACAGGTGGTGGCGATAGCCCGGCGCAAGTCGTCAGACTGGGGCACCGACAGCCCGACGCTGTCGACGGTCACAAGGACACACCGTCGGCGGCCGTCGTCAAGGACCAGGGCAGCCACCTCCAAGCGGTCCAGGACTCCAACGGAGACCCCCTCGCGGTGATAGCCCTCCAGAGGGTAGCCGACCTCCGGGGTGACATCCGCGACAGCTGCGCCTGCTTGCAGGACCTGTGCTACCTCCCAGTTCCGGATCGTGCTTGGCAAGCGTACTCGTTTACCGAAATCGTGGTCCCGGGCCAGCCGTAACCGCAGATGCGCGACGACCTCGAGTCTTAGTGGCGCCGCCCCTGCCTCACCTCCAAATGGCTCGCTGCGAGGGCCCTGGGTTGACAGCGAAAAGCTACCCAAGCCATGTTGCGGGCTGACCCCGCCCATGTCGCTGCTGGGGCCACCGGGCGAGGTTAGAGCTCTTGACTGCGGCGGGTCCACACCGTTGGCGGTGGGCAGACGAGGATCGCGACTATCCCGTACAGCTCGACCAGCCGCTCTCCCAGGCACCACAGCCCAATCGGGCCCAGTCCGCCTGCACCTGGCGGCTGTTTACAATCGTAGGGTTGCGTGTTACCCACTCCTTGGTTTCTGCAGCGCCGAAATGCGCAAAGCCGCGAAGTTGCCCGCATAAACCCCCAGCCTCCTTGTAACTCCGTACTTGGCGCCGCAGCCACCCGAGGCGCAAACCACCCTAAAGGCGAGGCTCCTCAAAACTTAGCCGAGGCTCACCGCGCGCCGTGCTGGCTGCTACCCCCCCTCTCTCCGGCTGCACCAGAAACATCCGGTTCAGAGAGCCACCGCACCTGTGGTACAGAAATCGCCATCGGCTGGACGGACGGCCTGACCTACGCTACTATGCACACACAATGTCAGCCCGTCGGACTCAGGCGCGACCAGTGCCACCTCTCCTCTCAATCGGCGGTCCCAATGCCGAAAGGGACTCATTCCTGGCGGACGCATTTCTAGATACTAGCTTTTACTCGGCGTTGGCCTCGATCGACGATCACAGATGGTTCGTGGTAGGGCGCACCGGAAGCGGCAAGTCGGCCATGCTTCAGCAGTTGGAGGTTAGCTTCCCAAACAAGGTCACCCGCATCAATCCATCCGACCTAGCGTTCCAATATATTACAAACCAGAACGTAGTGCGCACCCTGTTGGATATGGGTGTCAGTCTTGAACCTTTCTTCAAGGCCCTGTGGCGGCACCTGATCTTGTGCCAGGTTGTGCGCCATCGGTACCAGAACCCCCCTCCACAGGTGCGGAAGAGCGTTTTCCAAGGCTTCAGAGAGAAGTTCTCTCGCATGCCGGGGGCTGAACAGAGACTGAAAGACATCGATCAGCTTGAAGAGACCTTCTGGCAGACAACGGAACAGCAGGTGAAGCAACAGATTGACTCGCTCACCACCACGGTACGTGCTGGATTGAGTGCCAGTACGCCGGTCATACCCGTCGGCGTTGGTGGGTTGATGGAAAGGGTCACAACCGAAGAAGCTCGAGCTGAACTTCGAGAGCGCTTTCAACGTATTGTAAATGATGAGGCTGTCTTGAGATTGGCCAAGATAGCTGTTCACCTCTCCGATGAGGCCTTGGAGTCAGAGCACCATTTCACCTATGTTGTGATTGATGACCTTGATCTTGCTTGGGTGGAGGATAATCTCGCGAATATGTTGATCCGCTGCCTGCTGCAGGTCGCTCTTGAGCTTCAGCGTACGAAGTACTTGAAGGTCATAATCGCGCTACGCACCAACATCTTTGAGCAACTGGACGTGGGAGCTCAACCCCGTGGCAATCAGCAAGAGAAGCTGCGCTCCACCGCAATGATATTGCAATGGAACAAGACTGACTTGGAGACTCTCGTAGATCGCCGACTTGAAGTGCTGTCCGCGAATTTGAAGCTTCAAGGCTCATTGACGCTGGCCGAGCTTCTGCCGAAGGCATCGCAGGATGGAGTGAAGCCTTTTGACTACATCGTGAGCCGAACACTACTTCGGCCGCGCGACGTCATTCTGTACATTAACCGGTGTCTGGACCATACTACCGCAAGGAAACTGAAGATTACTTGGAATCTTCTTAAGGAAGTCGAACCGACCTATTCGAGGGATAGGCTCAGCGCCCTTCGCGACGAGTGGAATGACCCATACTTTGACATCGAAGCGGTGTTGCAGTTGTTTCATGGAAAGCCGTGGGCGATGGATATGGGCGCCTTCGGAGCGGTTGCTGAAGATATCGCTCTACTACTCGAGAAGGGGGCAATAGGGGCCGATAGCAAGTTCGGGGGGGCGCGCTGGCTGACCCCTCTCTGCGAGCCTCTATGGGCAGCGGGAGCAAACCGGATCACATGGAAGGAGCGGTGCCGACGACTAGCGGAGTTCTTGTACTCCATTGGGTTCGTTGGCTTTGCGAAAGAGCGGTCTCAAAATCCAGTGTTTGCATCTGCACCGGTAGAGAGCTTTGATATTTATGATGAGCTCGGCGATGCTTCGCGTGTGGTTGTGCACCCTGCGTTCAGACTAGCCTTGAAATTGACACCACCCGAGTACGGTCATTAGCTGTCAGTGGTTGCCCGCCAATGCCTGGATGACCTGTCGAGTCCGAGCGTCGGACCCATGGCGCCCGTGTTTACACCGTCACCTCGGCTGCTAACCGCTCTGCTTGCTCCAGTACCAGATCGACTGCCGACTCTTTCTTGTCGGGCGGATAGTGGTACTTGGTAAGGAGTCGACGCACGGTGCTCCGGAGCTTAGCTCTGGCCTGCTCCTTGATGTTCCAGTCGACGGTGGCATTCTGACGGACGGTCGTGACGAGGTCCGCGGCGATCTGCTTGAGGGTGTCGTCCCCGAGTTCCATGATCGCCGAGCCGTTCTGATTAACGGCGTCGTAGAAGGCCAGTTCATCCTCCTTCATCCCGATCTGGGCACCGCGGTCGTGCTCCCTCTTCATCTCCTCGGCCATCCCCACAAGCTCGGAGATGACCTGGGCTGCGGTCAGGGAGCGGTTGTTGTAGGCCTTCATGGCCCGGTCGAGCAGCTCAGAGAACTTGCGCTGCCGGACCACATTGGTCTCCCCAGCCTTCTTGACCTCGGTCTGCAGGAGCTTCTTGAGCATGGCGATCTGGACGTTCGGCTGTGGGCTCTTGATCGCCTTGGCGGCGAAGTCGTCGTCAATCAGGCTGATGTCAGGGTGGTTCAGCCCGACCTCCGCGTAGATGTCGATGATCCCAGTGCTGGACACTGCCTCGGAGACCACTTGGCGGAGAGCGGTGTCGAACTCTGCGTCGTCAGCGCTTTCACCTTGCTCGGTGGCTCGCTCCCGACGTAGTTCGGTGGCGACCGCTTGGAAGTAGGCGAGGTCATCCCGGTATCGTCTGGACTCTGGGTTGGCCACGACCAGGGTGAACGCTTGCGATGCCATGCGCGCGTGCTTCAGCCAGAGATCGGCAGTGTCGACGTCGCTGCTGGACAGAAAGCGAGTTGCCCCCGTGATGGCTTCGAG
The DNA here is from genome assembly GCA_027313505.1 of Candidatus Dormiibacterota bacterium. GTDB lineage: Bacteria > Chloroflexota > Dormibacteria > Aeolococcales > Bog-877 > AG-12. The sequence goes on along the minus strand of DAHVDN010000043.1, from coordinate 10,102 downwards.
ATGGGCCTTCTTGGACCCAGAGTTGAGTTCCTCGCGCCAGGGAAAGCCGTAAAGAAGCTCACAGCAGACTTCATGGTGTTCCTGAAGGGCGTTCATGGCTCGGTCCAGCGTGTCCCCGACATTTTTGCTCTCTTGGTCTCGGTCCGTGTACTCCTGCAAGGCCAGCCGTAGGCTTTCGGCGATCCCTATGTAATCGACGACCAAGCCGCCACCTTTGTCTCGGAAGGAGCGGTTCACCCTGGCGATAGCCTGCATGAGCCCGGCGCCTTGCATTGGCTTGTCCACATACATGGTGTGCATGGGGGGCGAGTTAAAGCCCGCCAACCACATGTCCCGAACGATGACGAGCTCAAGGGGGTCATCCGGGTCCTTGGCCCGCTGCTCGATCACGGTCATCCGATCTCGGTTGCGCACATGTTTGTTCAACTCGGGCCCATCGGTAGCGGCACCGGTAATGACCACCTTGATCTTCCCCTGGTGATCATCCTCCGACCCCCAGTCCGGACGCAGCTGCAAGATGGCATCGTAGAGGTCGGCGCAGATGCGTCGGCTCATGCACACAATCAGTCCCTTGCCGATCTCGGCGCTTCGCCTAGCCTCCCAATGGGAGACGATGTCGGCGGCGACGGAAGACAAGCGCTCCTCGGCCCCCACAACTGCCTCTACTCTGGCCCAGCGGGACATCAGCCGATCCTTAGCCTCAGCCTCAGCAGTCTCGGTGGCCTCGATAAACTTCTCGTCGATCTCTGCGCGCACTTCCTCGGGCAACTCAACCTTCGCCAGCCGAGGCTCGTAGTAGACCTTCACCGTGGCCTCGTCATCGATCGACTGGGTCATGTCGTAGACATCGATGTACGCACCGAATACGTCTCTGGTGTTCCGATCGGCCTTCTCAATCGGGGTGCCGGTGAAGCCCAAGAAGATTGCGTTCGGAAGGGCGTCACGTAGATTGCGGGCCAGGCCGTCGATCAGTTCATATTGAGTGCGATGAGCCTCGTCGGCGATCACGACCACATTAGTCCGGTCCGAAAGCAGGGGAAAGCGGCGGCCGGCCTCCCGGTCCTCCCGGCTCCGACCGAGCTTCTGCATGGTGGAGAAGAGGATGCCGCCTGACGCCCTTCGGGACAGCATTGACTTGATGTCTTCCCGAGACTCCGCCCGCTCAGCTCTCTCGGGCAGAATTCGGCTGGGGGCAATGTCCTCGCTGAAGAGCTGGGTATCCAGGGCATCGCGGTCAGTCAACACCAGAATTGTGGGGTTGTTCATTCGTGGGTCGCGCATGATCTTGCAGGCGTAAAAGAGCATCTGCAGGCTCTTGCCGGAGCCGGGCGCGTGCCAGACAACCCCACCCCGATTGTCACCGCGCTCCAGGGCTTCCACCGTGGCCGCGACGGCCCGGTTGACGGCTCGGAACTGTTGGTACTTCGCCACCCGCTTGACCAACCCGGATCGATCATCGGAGAAGTCCACGAAGTTGCGCACCAGATCAAGAAAGCGGCTCGGCTCGAACATGCCGAGAACCAGAACCTCGAGTTCGGGCATGTCGGGAGGTGCCTCGTGATACCCATCAACGGTCTTCCACGGGGCGTAGTGTTCATAGTAACCAAGGAGAGCTCCGGCGCGAGCCTGGGTTCCCGTCGAGATCACATTGATCGCGGGTAACGCCATCAGGGCCGGGATCTCCGCGGCATAGGTCCGCAGCTGCTTGTAGGCCCCGAACAGGGTGGCCCGCTCTTCCCCCGGCACCTTCAGCTCCAAGATGGCCAGTGGGATCCCGTTGACGAACACCAAGATATCGGGGCGGCGCGTGCTCTGGTCCCCTTGGACGGTGAACTGGTTAACCACCAGCAAGTCGTTCCGCTCGGGGTTCTCGAAGTCGACCAGCCAGACCAGTTCATGCTCAACCCCACCCGATGCCGTGCGGCGCTCCAGCGGCACCCCTTGAGTCAGCACGCGGTAAAGCCGCCAGCTCTCCGCGAGCACATCGGAGCTCTCCGGTCGGCGGAGTATGGAAAGCACCTGGTCGATGTCAGCCGGCGTCAAGTGGGGGTTGAGCAGCTCGACGGCTGAACGCAGCCGGCCCTCCAGGAGGGGATCCTTGTAGCCGGTCCGTTCAGGGGTCTTGCCGTCGAACGCCAGATCGGGGCCGTAGGCGACCTGCCACCCCAGATCCGCGAAGTAGCCCAGGCAGACATCCTCGACAGCGGACTCGGCCAGGAAAGACTTCACACTGCCTCCTCGACTAGAGCCTCGGCGTCGCGGACCCTGAGTTCGCCGGTCACCAACTCCGGAAGCAGGGTATCTCGCAGCGTCTCAAGAGCACAGCTCTCGCTGGCCGTCGCCTCTGCCGCGTCTACGAGCACCTCAGCACGTCCGCCAAACGTAGCCAGATCCTCTTTGCCGGGTAGCGGCACCATCTGGCACATAGCGGTGTTCCTGTTCAGTCCGGGGACCGCAGAGTCCGAGTTCATGCTATCGAGCCTCAGACAGCGCAGTGCAAAGTAGGCGAAGACCATTGGAACTGACACATTCGTCACGTAGAACGTTGTGTCAATCGGAAAAAAGGCCCTCTGAGACCAGTGAACCGACCCCGCCGTCCCCTTCCTACCGACGATGACCCCCGGACCGGTGACCAGCGGCTTGTCGTGTCGGCCAACGATGCCTCCACTACCGTATACGGGAGTGGGTCCGAGTCTTCTGACACCTGCCGGCAACGCCTTGCCATATTCGAGCTTGAGCAGCGAGCTTAGTGGCACTAACTCATCTGCCGTTGCGATCGCTGCTTCAAACTGTGCTCTCGCCAGTGACCAACATAGCGACTCGATCCGTCTATTCGCCTCGATCTTGTCGTCGAGTGCCCCGAGCACCTCGGCGATCGCATGCTGCTGGGCAGGAGGTGGGAGAGCGACACTTACCTCGCGTGCGTCCGTTTGCGAAATGAAGGGCTGGGCGGAGCCGCGCTTGGGCCAGATGTCCTCGGACTGAAGCAGCCAATACAGGTATTCGATGTCGAGGTCTTCACTGCGGCTCAAAATGCGGATGGTATTCTTGATGCAAGACCATTGGCCGCGCGCGAGCCAAGAACGACCACATTGCGCTCCTATGGCACTAACTACGACCCCAGTCTCACTGTAGTCAGCATGCGCAAGATAGCCATCCGGTCCGGTGGCGCTATAGGCTCGGTATCCGCGAGGCACGTACGAAGCCTTTGTCGTGTTCGTATTGCCCCAGCGTACATCAGCAATTGCTCCGAGGCGGAAGGTCTGCCGATCAGACATGTAGCCGCTCCAGCGCCGCGCGAACCTGATCCTGCAGCCGATCGCTCTCTTCGAAGGCCTCGAGCAGATCCTGCTTCAGTCGAGCGATCTTTTCTTGGATTGGCTCTCCGTCCTCCTCTTCGGCCTCCGTACCTACGTAACGACCCGGCGTAAGGACGAAGCGCTGTGCGGAGATCTGGTCCAGCTTCGCGGATGAGCAAAAACCGGGCAGATCCTGGTAGTCGCCCGCATCTGGTTCGCCCCTCCAGGCGTGGTAAGTGCCAGCGATCTTGGCGATGTCCTCGCTGCTCAGCTCTCGATGTGTTCGATCGACCATGTGGCCGAGGCTGCGGGCGTCAATGAATAGAACCTCACCGCGACGGTCGCGCCAGTGTCCCCGCTTGGATCCGTTCTGCTTGTTGCGGTTGAGCAGCCAGAGGGAGACCGGTATCTGGGTCGAGTAAAAGAGCTGGCCCGGGAGGGACACGATGCACTCCACCAGATCATCCTCAAGCATCTTGCGCCTGATCTCTCCTTCGGCAGAGGTCTGGGTGGAAAGAGAGCCATTGGCCAGGACGATGCCGGCGACCCCTCTGGGGGAAAGTTTGGAGGCCATGTGCTGGAGCCAGGCATAGTTGGCGTTGCCGGCAGGCGGAGTTCCGTACCGCCAGCGGGGATCATCTCGAAGCTGGTCGCCGCCCCAGTCAGAGATGTTGAAAGGAGGATTGGCCAGGATGTAGTCGGCCTTAAGCCCGGGGTGAAGATCCTCGTGAAAGGTATCGCCCCAGCGCGGGCCCAGGTCCGCGTCGATCCCCCGGATGGCAAGGTTCATCTTGGCCAGGCGCCAGGTGGTGTCGTTGAGCTCCTGGCCATAGACGGAAAGGTCGCCGCGCTTGCCCCCATGGGCCATCATGAAGTTCTCGGACTGGACGAACATCCCGCCGGAGCCACAGCAGGGGTCGTAGACGCGGCCCCCGTACGGCTCGATCATCTCCACCAGGGTCTGAACCACATGCCTTGGGGTGTAGAACTCCCCGCCTCCCTTGCCCTCGCTCGAGGCGAAGCGGCCTAGGAAGTACTCATACACCCGGCCTAGTAGGTCCTTCTCCCGATGCTCGGCACCTCCGAGCCCCAGTCCCGAGATCAGGTCGACCAGCTCGCCTAGCCGGCGAGGGTCGAGACTGGGCCGGGCGAAGTTCTTGGGCAGCACTCCTCGCAAGGTGGGGTTCTCGGCCTCTACGGCATCCATGGCTTGGTCGATGACCCGGCCGACGCCTGGCTGCTTGGCTTTGGTCCGGATTTGCGGCCACCGTGCCCCCGGGGGGACCCAGAAGATGCCTTCCCCCATGTACTCGTCTCTGGACTCCAGGAGCTGGTGAGCATCCGCGCCCGTTATTCCATCAGCGGCCAGCTCAGCCTCAAGGGTGGCGCGCCGCTCAGTGAAGGCATCGTCGATGTACTTCAGGAAGATGAGCCCGAGGACCACGTGCTTGTATTCGCTGGCGTCCATGGATCCGCGGAGCTTGTCGGCCGCCTTCCAAAGAGTATCCTCGAAGCCAAGTGGTCCGCCATTAGGCATGGTTAGCCTTCCAGACTTTCAGATCGAAACGCATGTGCGCAGCCTACCAGACACCTTGGGTTCTGACAACAGTTTGGCTCAGGACTGAATCCCCCAAGTCATTCATGAGGCAGCAACTTTATGAGGTACATCTCACACGCCTTGCGCCTTTGGTCGGAGCTGGAAAAGTAAGCCTTGAAAGCCTTCAGGGCCTTGCTGGATTGCGCCCCCGTCTTCTCACCGCGCAAGAACCGGAGCGCGACATCGATGTCGGCTGCGGTCAAGGCCACATCACTGCCCGCGGCGTCTTTCCGCTGCTTGGCCTTCAGTAGGGCCGCTGCCCGCTTCGGGCCAAAGGCGCGCTTCAGCTCCCCAAAGGTCTGAAACTGAAAGTCGATCCGTTCTTCATCGGGCGGCGAGCCCCCTTCAGGCGGATTGAGCTTGATTGGCATCGTGGATCTCCATACTGGCCACGGCCTGGTCTACATCCCAGGCTACGGCTTCCAATGCACTCCGGGCGTCTTCTGGACTGGCGCCGGTAGCCTTCATGACGGCGGTGAGTTTCTTCTTGCGATCGGCCGCCCGCCGCTTCTGGTCCCGTCGGAGTGTTAGGTATTTCTCAGGGTCCTCGGCCTTGAGCTTGGCTTTGCGCTCCAGGGCTCCAGCCCGTTCACTGGCCGCGTGCTTTCTGTACCAGGTCTTGCGGTAGGTGTGGGTGGGATCGCTCTTTGCCAGGCGGGTGACGCGCCGTCGGTTCACTGCTTTCCTGAACGCTGGATCGCGGTGATACCGATCCTTGACTCTCCGATACCTCATGGCGCGCAGGCGCGCGTCCAACCACAGCGTGTAACGAGCGCGAGTGGGTAGCTTGACCATCGTCAGATCCGTGTCGGTGAGCGGGGCCCGCAGTGTGGGGTCTTTGGTTGCCGGGTCCGTTCTCCGAGACTGGGTTGGAGTCCCGTGCTCCGCGATCCACGCCTCGATGGCCTTCAAGAAGTTAGCCTGGGTCGCCAAGTTCATCTCGTTCAACTGCAAGAGCATCAGGAGGCAGTCGGTTCTGTGTCGATTAGTGAACAACTCCCCGCGCGGCACGATGTGGGCTTGAGCCATCGAGATGAACTTCTCTTCCAGGGCACCAGTTGAGTAGCGGAGCGTTCTGTCTTTAAGTAGGACCTGTTCCATGATCCGCCGCCAGGTCGGGGTGGCCAGGAGAGGCTCGATCTCAGGGTGACCGCGGCTGCGCGCCAACCTGCGGAACTCCGCGAAGTGCCATAGGCGCTGCCAGCACCCTTTCGGCCCGTTGCCCACGGAGGGGACGTAGAGACCCTTGACGCGGCGACCGTACATGTGAAATACACGACCAGCTTGGGCCACCAGGACGGGGTCGGCCTGCACCCTACGCTTCAGTGCCTCCGTGGCGTGCCACTCGCACGTGAGCATCGCGGGCCTCTTGGCGGGATCGGGCCAGGCGAGTTCCACCCCAACACGTATCTCGCGGGCCATGTCGGAAAGAATGTAGGCAGGGGTGCCGGGAAGCTGCCGGAAGAAGTGGGCCCAGGTGAGGGCGTCCGAATTATGGTACGAGCGGAAAAGCCAGGGCTTGCCCGGGCTGGGTCCGCGTGGGAACTGTCCGTGAGCATCCGGCACATACCCATAGGCACCGAGGATCGTCCAACTGGGCAGCCCTCCGGCAGTTCCCTTCGGGGAGGCGGCCTTCATGATCTTCTTGAAGACCTTCAGCGCCGCATTGTCTTCGGGGTCGTCAGGGTCTAGCGATTCATCAACTTCGTGTAAGTCCGGGCTCACCGACGCTTTCCCAAAGCGCGCCGCCTTGACGGCGCCTGAGTAGTTGATCTTCAGCGAGTCAACAGCCAAGATCCCGCGCTCCGGCCACGTCTGGGGCGCGAGTGCCTGGTGGAGAATGGGGGCCCAAGTCTCGGCCAACCACTGGGCAGCGTTAGCTCCGTTGGAAAACTCCCCATACCTCGAGCTCTTCCGCCGTGGCTCAGAAGGGTCGGCGCGGCGGTCGGTCGCAATCCGAAGTGCCTCGGAGGCCTTCCGGTAGCTTTCCCCCTTTGCCAGATTCACCAGGCAGTCAGCCACAGGGAGAGCCGGGAACCAGTGCCGCTCCAGGACCCGCTCCCCATTCCAGTCTTCAAGAGCACCCCCACAGTGGGGGCAGACGGGGTTGCTCGCTTTCAGCCTCGGGATGATCTCCCTGAATCTGTGCTCCCCCTTCCGCCCAGACTTCAGTTCAAAGCGGCAAAGGAAGATCTGTCGAGGCCGCGAGGGGGAGCTGGTCCCATAACGGATGACAGAGGCTGTCAGCGTTTGGGCAGCATCGGCTCCACCGACACCGTGCTGTGGGCATTGGGGATAGTCCATAGCCTCCTCGCCGAAATGGCCAGCCTCCTAACCACAAGCCCCGTCAACGTCACGGCTGCAAAGAGCCTCCCCACACTATGGCACAGGCTCTCACGGAAGTCAAGCCCTGCCTCTAGTGAAACCCTACGATTGTAAACAGCCGCAAACTGGCGGACCTTCGGGGAGCTGGTTCGAACCACCTGCCTGCATCTAAACCCCGCCGCCGGCCGACCGCGCCAGGTTTCAATGAGTTATAGTTACCCCCCGCGGGGATAAAGGAGGCGGACGGGGATGCCGAGGGAGACAAACACCGGTTTGGGTGCCGTGGGGGCTGGTCAAAGTGGTGGGGCGCCACTACCGCCGGATATCCCCTTCAGCACCTGGGCGCGATGCCTCTTGGCAGTCGGCTCCGCTCCTGCCCTTGCGGGGGGTGCTGTCCCCGTTCGGGCTTCGGACCTTCCGCGAACGGTAGTCGGCGGCCTCCGGGCGGCGTTTATCCAATCTCTCAGGACCTTCAAGCTGGTGACGGCCGACGGGAGGGCTCTGCCAGGTCTCCAAGATGCCCTCCGGACCCCGGAGGGTACTCAGGAACTCGTCTCGCGGATCCTCACAAGGAGGGTTGGGTGGGCGGTCGCCCGTGGAACTTCCCCTTCGCAAGAAGAGTTGGAGGATGAATTCCTCGCGCGGGGAGTGTCGGAGCATGATCTGGACCGAGTAGTCAAGTTCTACATCGATGCCCGTCGCTTCGCTGGCATGGAAGTCTCACCTCTTTGGCGGGGTGCTCGGGGCCCCAAGAAGCGCAGCGCGTCCTCGGCCCGAGGAGGTCGACCACCAGTGACACCGGCCGTGCCGAAGCCCGAGGCACCCCACCCGTCGACGGGGACCAGTCCGGCCGACGCTCTGACCAGAGCTGCCTCGCGCGGATTGCCGCCCGGCACAGGCGCTGGCCCGCTGGCCCAGTACCTGGTAACAGGGCCCCCTCAGGACGGGGTGCGAGCCTCGTACGACGCGGCGGAGAGGTCGGCACGGGAAACGGCACGATGGTACCTAGCTTTGGCAAAGGCGCTGCACATGGCCAGCGAAGCTGCGGGCAGTCCACGAACATCCTAAGATGTGTTAGGATGTCCCATTAAGTCGCAACATTGGAGGAGAACAAACTGATCTGACGAGGAAGAAACCGGCCCGGCAGCGCGAACTGCCGGAGCCGGTAGCAGATTGGGTCTGCGGAGACCCGCTCTAGCCAATAGCAAGGGTACGACGCAGGCCAACCACGTTGCATGCAGCGGCATGTGGGAGGAAGCGTCATGCCAATACGACCATCTGGAGCGAAGCCCCAATCCCTTTGCTCGGGGGCGATCCCCGTGACACCGGGAGCCCCTCCGCTTGGACCTGATTACCCCCGGCGTCGCCCGGCTCTGGGCCAGCTTAACCGCACGCCTGTTCGAAGATGTCCTCGAGGGCCACTGGCGTCTCCCCAAACGGCAGCACGCGCAGGTCACAGGTCGCCGATCGCCCGACTGTCGTCGGGCCACCCGGTTGGGACGCCGCGAAGCCGCGCCGTCGGACCTGAGCCAGACGCCCTTGAGTCAGTCCGTCTGCTCGCCCTTGCCCGTATGGCCGCCTCCCTAGTCCGCCCCCCTGTCCAGAATCTGGGCCGCGATGGGGCCAGCCTTTGGGTCAACCCGTGACCTCGGCCAAACACCGCTCTCCCGTTGGCCCCTGGCTAGCTGCCCGCTTCACCAGGGTGTCCGACGCGCGTAACCAAAACCCAGAAAACTCACATCCGGCGCAGCTGCGTGGGATTGACGATGGGATCGTCAACAATCCCAACCACGTCCTATACGGGATTCCGATCGTCAAGACGTACCAGGTAACCCACCAATCACACCGAGGATTGGCCGGAAGGGGCACCCAGTATGACGATATGATCCGCGACGCTAAGGCTGGCGTCTTCGGGTACCTACTCGTAGACAAGATCGACCGACTTGGCCGAGACCTTCTTGAGTCAGTAGCCATGGTCGAAGTGATGCAAGATGCGGGCGTCCAAATCGTGTCTGCTAAGGAACCCTTTGACCCCGATCAGCCAGCTGGCTGGCTGATGAGCATGCTGATGCGCGTGCTGGCGGACTTCTACTCGCGTAATCTAGCTCTGGAGGTCCGCAAGGGGCTCAGGGAGAAGCTGGAGCGCGGTGAGTGGCCATCGCGCCCACCATATGGTTACTGGTTTCGGGATGACCAGCCGACAATTACGCCTGGGCGCCGAGAGCGCCACGTCAATGTCCTGGTCAAGCAGGAGCCCTTCGCCTCTCACGTCTCTACTGCCTTTACCGAATTCGCCACTGGCGATTATACTCTGGAGGAATGGGAAGCCGCGGCATTTGCTCGGGGAATGCGGACAGTCGCTGGCAAACGTATAACTGACGGGATGTGGAGCCGCTACCTACACGACACCATCTACATCGGGCGCATGCGCTACTCCATGGTGCCCGGGCAGGACTTTGCCGTTCATCCAGACACACCTCACCTCACTACGCCTGAGACGTTCCGTAAGGTCCAAGCCATTCTGGCCGAGCGGGGAAACTCTGCGGATCGCACATGGAAACATCAGTATCCACTTGTCGCTGTGCTGTGGTCATCCGAAGCACGGGCACGTATGTACGGCACCACGGTGGTAAAACGTAGGACTAGACGGTACCGCTACTACTACACCATGCCATCTGACGGCAGGCCAAGGAAGTACTTCCATTGCTCCACGGTGGAAGCAGCATTCGAGGGCTTTTTGGACACTATCTCCCTAACCTCAATTTTTCAGTAGTGCTCTGAAACCGGGGGATTCGGTGGTCGGCTGGCGGCGGGGCCGTGCCCGGCACGGCACGACCCCCGCCGCGGTAGGGATGAGGTGGGGACATGCGCCTTCAAGGGG
>DAHVDN010000042.1 GCA_027313505.1 Candidatus Dormiibacterota bacterium | reverse complement strand
TATCTCCGAGTCGGCCAGCGCGCCGAGGACCAGATCCGCCGCCTGGTGCCAGGCGGCGGCAGCATCCCCAGGAATGTGGTCCTGGTCGACCTTTACGCCAACCATGCCGACAACATTTCGATGGACGGCTGCGGAGTGCGCGACAACTTCGCGAGCGCTCCACTGGTCGCAGGGACTCGGGGATTCCCACCGGTCCTCCGGCACCAGGTCCAGCCGCGAGCTGAATCCAGCGGCCACCCTCTCGTACCTGGTCCCCAATGCCGACATCGCTCCAAGCTAGGGTGGCGCCTTTCCCCTTGTCAAGCGGTGGCACCGGCTCACACGGGACCGGGTAGGCGGTAGGCGCACTTGGAGCCCTGCCATGGCCCATGCCAATTCCCGAGCCTCCACCTCTGGCGTGCGGCGGGCGGTCGAGCTCTTGCGGGTGGCCCCAGTCGGCCTTCCCCAATCCCCGGGATGACCCTGGACCGTGGCGATCAGCCGCTGGGGAAAGATTGCAGCTCGATCCAGAGTTGCTGATAGGCGAGGGCTGCGGGGCTGCGTGGAGCGAACGCCAGCAGCGGAAGCCGGCGAGGCCCCATCTGCTCCACCAGCGAGGCCGCGGGGATCGTCGTGCGGGCGATGTCTGACCTAGAAGCGGACAGCAGCGCGATGGTGTCTCGGTGCAGGCGGCGGCGGGAGTCCACCATGGAGAAAAAGGCTAGGAGTCGGGGGCGGGGCGGTTTAGCGGTGGCCACGAATTTGGTCAGCTGGTCCAGAGTCCTCGATGAAAGGGTGGCCGGCACGACTGGGACCAGCAGGGTGTCGGCGGCTCGCAGCACTCCCTCAGATACCAGGGATACGCTCGGGGGACAGTCGACGAAGATGGTGTCGTACTCGGAGGTGAGTGGGTTGAGGAGGCCGGATAAGCGCCTGGTCGGCCGCTTGCCTGAGTCGAGCTCTAGGTCCATGTTTCGATATGAGAAGTCCGCCGGCAACAGGTCGAGATTGTCGAAGTCGGTCCCTTTAATGGCCCGTCCGGCCAAGGTCCGGCCCTTGACCAACGCCTTCACTCCACCTCGGACCTTTGGGCGCACTCGGAACAGGAAGCTCGCGGCCCCCTGCGGATCCAGATCCCACAGCAAGGTGCGGCTGCCACCGCTCGCCGACAGGCACGCCAGGTTCACCGCCGCTGAGGTCTTGCCCACTCCTCCCTTGATGTTGTAGGTGGCAATGATTCGCATGTTCAAAGTAGCCCGAGCCTGTGGGGTGGCGAGGTCTCGAATAGTGATGCCATCTGATCTCTGGTGCTCCGGTCACTAAAGGCCACGAACCGACCGACGAACTGAGCCCGTGCCTCATTCTGCCGTACTTCCAGAAGTGTGACGGCAGCACCCATGGTCATGAACGTGGAAAAGGGAATGCCCCCGGCATCCTCCATCTCCTTCGCAAAGGCCTGCAGGGCCATGATCTGAACGTCGGTGTCCTGAATCGCGCCCAGGGTGTCCTGCAGTGCCTTGAGCTGATTTAGAACCAACCGCAGGGGCCGGGGCTCGGCCAAGGATGCGAAGAACTCCAACAGGTAGCGGAGCTCCTTGCACCTGCGGCGCAGAGCATGCAGCTCTGCGGCCGGGGACGGGGGAGTGACCGACCGCCCCAAGCGGCGAGCTCTCCGGAAGGCTCGCCGGACGTGAACCGGCGCAACCTCCGCGATCGTCGGCAAACTCTCTGGTGAATCGACCCCTGACCTGGGGACGCGACCTTCGGCCGATACCACAGCACGCCAAAGGTTGCAGGCGTTGGACCATCGGTCGGACTGCAGTTCGCGCACCAGTTGCTTTTGGGCAAGGTTTCGGCGCAGCCTCAGAAAGGCCCGAAGGTGACCGGTCCCATCGTCGTCAGCTGCCGGCGCTGGGCTCGGAGTGAGGGCGAGCAGGTGACAGTCCAGATCTCTAGTGGCGGCGGTCTGATCGGACAGCCATCGTAGCTCCGCCTGGAGTTGGGCGACCAGATCCGGCGCCAGACCGGCACTCAGAAGCTTGAGGGCGGTGCGAGCTCGGCGCACCGCTACCCGCAGGTCGTGGAGGAACTCTGTGTCTGTGTCGGCGACCACTCCCGGCCGGTTGCGCACCGCGCACTCCAAAAGGTCAGAGAGAACCTTCTGAATTGCTTCGGGTGCCGGCATCTCAGGAGTTAGCTGCCACTTCGGCTGTCCGGAATAATCGCCCTGGGTGAGTGAGCTCGCAGCCAGAGCAAAGTGAAGCCATCCACCCGGGGGAGCCGCGTTCCCCACCTGGATTGTGATGGCCGGGACCAGCTCCGCCGCCCGGCCAGCGTACCCTCGGACCGGGACAAGCCTGGTCAAGGAGCCAGGGAGTCCTGGATTCCGAACTCGGTCGGTCGGGCTTTCGATGACCAATCGGGCGATCGTCTTCCCCCGTCGATCGAGAACCCTGTACTGGCGGGATCCGAGGCTGAGGCTGGCCTTCTGGAGCAGGACTCGCACCTCCACCAGTGGCGCCAGACGGACCTTGAGCGGACCGTCGGCAATCAGCTCTCCGAGCTCGAATGCCATCCCATGACGTCTTGAGCCACGAGGGCCTCCTGGGGTCGCCTGCAGTACGCGGCCGTTAAGGTCCCGCAGCAGGAACTGAGTCTGCTGGCGCCCCTCGGGGACCGACAGCTCCAGGGAGAGCCCCACTCTGTGAAGCCGCCAGTCGAAGGTGTCGAACCACTGGTGGCGCGCGGTCAGCAACGGGTCTTGAGCAAGTTGATATCGCGGGCTCACAGCGTCAGCGAGCGCCTCTGCGGACGGGTAGCCGTCGCTGAAGAACGTCATTGCCCTTGCTGCGTTGCCGATGTCAGTGGCTCCCGTGACAATGCGCTTGCCCAAGGCGGTCGGTGGGCGGGTCGCTCCAGAGGCTGCCGTCTCGCGCAGGGTCGAGGACCGCTTCGACGAACTGTGGCGGTAGCGCTTGGTCTGATCGGAGTTCCGGCGCGGGCATCGGCTGTACCTGGCTCACGCGGTGTGGGGGTGGGGGTGGCCGCTGTTGGCTCAGCATGGGCCCACAGTATCCCCGTACCGATTGGCGCTGTTGGCCCTAACCCCCTCCTCGACCGTGGCGCGCCAGAAGGCCAAGCCGTCCAGGGAACCTTTGGGCCGGGGGCGGACCGATGAGACCGCGAGCGCCACTCTCAGTCGCTTCTCAGGGATTTGGAGGTGATGAGGCCTACTCTTCCGACCATGAATAAGTCACAAAACCCAGAGGCCCCGGTGCCCGTGACTGCGCCGGCCGAACCGAATCTGCCCCAGTCAGGCGTCTCGGTGACTACTGAGGGGTCCGACCTCGGTGCCTGGCTTCGTCGCCCCAGCTCCCGAGTCGTCCTGGCCCCGCTATTGGCGGTCCTACTGCTCGGCGGCGGGGTCTTCATTGGGCATGTGGCGACCCCCCAGGGCCCGGCCACTCTCACAGCTGCGATCACGAAGGCGGCGGCCGGCGAGTTCCCCTGCGGGAACACCTCGACCCTTCCCGGGGCACTCAAGACTGTGTGCGGCGCGCCGACCGCTCAACCCGCTGTGAACCCCAAGACCAAACCCGCGGCCGAGGCTGGGCTCGGCGCCCTGCGCTCCGTTTTCGGGCCGGGGGTCTTGTTTGGCAGGATAGGCTCGGTCACCGCCACACAGTTGACCCTCGGTGCGGCTAAGAAGCACTTGCTGCTGGAAATAACCGCCAGCACCGAGTGCCTGAAGGTGGCGCGGTCATCGGGGGCTGTGACAACCACTCCGGTGCCCATATCGGCACTGCATCCCGGACTTCTGGTGATTGTGGCGCCCGCGGCCGGGGCTGCGGTCGGCTCCGTCAGAACCGCCCTCTACATATACCTGTTGGGAGCAGCGGCGGTGGGCGCAGTCGCTTGACCCGCCAGCTCTGGCCCAGACGACGCCTGCTGATCGCAACGCTGGCTGGGGCGGGATGCGTGTCGCTGGGAGCGCTGCTACCGATGAGCTCTGTGGGCCTCGTTACCCCGAAGTGGGCCAATGCCCCAGTCTCCGACCCCGCGCTGCTTCCTCAAAGTGGGATCCACAAGATCAAGCACGTGATCGTCATCATGCAGGAGAACCGTTCCTTCGACTCCTATTTCGGAACGTTCCCGGGCGCCGACGGCATTCCCATGAAGAACGGCGTGCCCACAGTCTGCATTCCAAATCCTGCAACCGGGTCCTGCGTGCGCCCATACCACGACATCCAGAACGTCAACTTGGGCGGACCCCATGGGGCCGCGAATGCGGTCGCGGACATCAACGGAGGACAGATGAACGGGTTCATCAGTCAGCAGGAGCTGGCCCGGCGCAGCTGCCTGTCGCAATTCGACCCGGCCTGCTCTCAGGCTGGCCCGCCAGATGTGATGGGCTATCACAACGGTGCGGACATCCCCAACTACTGGACCTGGGCGAAGGACTTCGTGCTCCAGGACCACCTCTTCGAGTCAACCGCCAGCTGGAGTCTCATATCCCACCTATACATGGTGTCCGCATGGGCCGCGCACTGCCAGAACCCGGAGAATCCGATGAGCTGTAGCACCGATCTGGTAAACCCGGACACAGAGACCACGAGCACCGTCGTGCCCCAGTACGCGTGGACGGACCTAACCTACCTCATGTATCAGCACCATGTCTCCTGGGGCTACTACGTGGCCCCGGGAACTCAGCCAGACTGCGCGGACTCCCAGCTCAGCTGCGCTCCGCAGCCTCAGAGCCCAGGCACTCCAGAGATCTGGAACCCCCTTCCAGACTTCGTGGACGTTCATGCCGACCACCAGCTCTCCAACATCCAGAGCGTCTCCAACTTTTACACCGCCGCCAGCCACGGTGACCTGCCCCAGGTGTCCTGGGTGGTGCCCAACGGGACCGAGAGTGAGCATCCACCGGCGAAGGTGAGCGTGGGACAGTCCTATGTCACCTCACTCATCGACTCGGTGATGCGCGGACCAGATTGGAACTCCACCGCGATCTTTCTCTCCTGGGATGACTGGGGCGGCTTCTACGATGGGGTGTTGCCACCCAAAGTGGATGCCGCCGGCTACGGGTTGCGCGTGCCCGGCCTGGTCATATCACCCTATGCGAGGCAGGGAATGGTAGACCATCAGGTGCTGAGTCAGGACGCCTACATCAAATTCATCGAAGACGACTTCCTGGGCGGACAGAGACTCAACCCCCTGACCGACGGAAGGCCGGACTCTCGTCCCACCGTCCGGGAGAATGCCCCACAGCTCGGCAACCTCATCGCCGACTTCAACTTCTCCCAGAAGCCGCGGCCCCCGGTGATCCTCCCTGTGAACCCGAAGACCGACCTGGTGGGGTGACGGCCGGCACCACCGCTCAACGATGGGGTCCCGGCACCGCGTCCGAGCAACTCTCCGACCTTATGATGCTCCCGGGCGCCCGGTTTCGCCCTCAAGGCCACCTTGGATTAATAGTTCCGGTTCGGGCTGTCGGTCTCGCCGACTCCGGAGTAGGCGAGAAGGCGCTTGGGACGTAACTCCAACCAGCTGTCCGCCCAGCTGGTGTCACCCAGCTTCGCTTCCGCCCGCTCAAGGACGGCTGCGGGCAGATCGTCGCGGTGGAACTTCTCAACCACCCCATGCGCCAGCACCAGTGTGTGCGAAGCCCCGACGCCCTGGCCCACCAAGACGGCAGCCCGGGGGTGGATGCGCAGGTCTTCGAGTCTCAAGGCGCCGGCAACTGTCGGCAACCAGAAGGTGGCGCTGGCGTCGTTCGCGAAGGATCCCGGCACCAGATGGGGCGCTCCGCTGGGACCGGTGGTGGCAATAGCGCAGAAGCGCTGTTCTGCCAAGAACCGCTCTACCTCTGTCGCGGAAAGACGGGTATGTTCTGGCCACGCGAGCCGCGCCGTCTTTCCGGCTCCGGCCCAGGAACGTTTGAGAAGCTCTTGAAGCGGTGAGGGGTGGATGACATCCAGCATGTTGCCATTTGGGGGGCGCCCGCTGCTCCATCTCATCTCAGGGAAAATACGCCGCGGCGTGGCATTCGGCGGTGACCGTCAATTCAACCCGGCTCCCACCAGGTCGGAGACTGGGTGGCGTCTTTGCGTCGTTGCTAAGGTGGGAGCTTGAGTCGGGCGACGGTCAGGGCGGCAGAGTCGAGAAAGGAGTGGCTGCAGAACATGGGAAGTGGCGATCAATCGATGGATCTTCCGAGTCGGGGACTGGTGGTGGGGCGGGAGCGGGCAGCCGCTCGAGCCATGCTCAAAGGAGCCGGGTATACCGACGAGGATCTCAGCCGACCGCTGATTGGAATCGCCAACACCTGGATCGAGACCATGCCCTGCAACCTTGGGTTGAGGGCCCTAGCCGCGGACGTCAAGCGCGGGATCCGCGAGGCCGGCGGCACGCCCATGGAGTTCAACACCATCGCGGTCAGCGATGGGGTCGCGATGGGGACCCAGGGGATGAAGGCCTCCCTGATCAGCCGTGAGGTCATCGCCGACTCCATCGAGCTGGTGTGTCGTGGCCACCTCTTGGATGGGGTGGTGGCTCTGGTCGGATGCGACAAGACCATCCCCGGAGCCGCGATGGCACTGGCCCGTCTGGATCTGCCGGGCTGTCTCCTCTATGGAGGGGCGATCCAACCGGGGAAGTTCAGGGGCCAAGACGTCACCATCATTGACGTCTTTGAGGCGATTGGCAAAGCGGAGGCGGGCACGATCAGTGACCAGGAGCTGCACGATCTGGAGGATGTCGCCTGCCCCGGGGCGGGCGCCTGCGGTGGTCAGTTCACCGCCAATACCATGGCGATGGCGGTTGAACTCCTTGGCCTGGCTCCGCTGCAGACCGGCGGAGTCCCCGCCACAGATGCGGCCAAACCCGAGGTGGCAGCGGAGGTTGGCCGGCAGGTGGTGGCGATGGTCAGGGACGGCCGTCGGCCCAGCACCTATCTGACCGAGGCCTCCTTCACCAACGCCATCGCCGGAGTGATGGCCAGCGGAGGGTCGACCAACGCTGTTCTCCATCTACTGGCGATTGCGCACGAGGCTGACGTCCCACTGCATATCGATGACTTCGACGCCATAAGTCGGCGTACCCCCTGGCTCGCCGACCTTCGCCCGGGTGGTCGCTTCAACGCGGTCGACCTGACCCGGGCCGGGGGAGTGGCCCTCATGGCTCGTCGACTGCTGGAGCATGGCCTCCTCAGGGGGGAGGCGGGGACCTGCACCGGGGAGACCCTGGCGGTGGCCGCCAACAGCGCCGAGGCGCGCTGGCCGGAGTTGGGAGGGCAGGAGGTCGTTCGATCGGTACCCTCCCCGCTCAGTGAGACCGGTGGGACTGTGATCCTTCATGGACCGCTGGCTCCAGAGGGAGCGGTGGTCAAGGTTGCGGGGCACCAGTGGAGACTCCATACCGGCCCAGCCAGGACCTTCGACTCAGAGGAAGCGGCGATGGCGGCAGTCTCGGCTCGGCAGGTCGCTACAGGTGATGTCGTGGTCATCCGCTACGAAGGCCCGCGGGGGGGCCCGGGCATGCGAGAGATGCTGGGGGTGACCGGCGCCCTGGTCGGACAGGGCCTGGGGGACTCGGTCGCGCTTCTCACAGACGGTCGCTTCAGTGGTGCCACTCACGGCCTGATGGTGGGCCACATCGCCCCTGAGGCGGCGGTGGGCGGCCCGATCTCCCTGGTGGAGGACGCCGATCTCATTACCATCGACGTGGAGCAGCGCTCCATTTCCCTGGCTGTCTCGGACGCCGATTTGGAGATGAGGCGTGCCCGTTGGCGACCACCGTCGATACAACCGAAGCCCGGGGTATTTTCGCGGTATGCGAGCCTGGTGGGCAGTGCCGCCCAGGGTGCGGTTCTCGACTCAGGCCTTCGAGAGGCGAGGCCGGGGGCATGAGCCCGTGGAGGCTCGAAGCAAGGGCGGCCCTTCACTTTTGGTGCGCCAGTGGTTGAACGGCAACACGGCCCCCGCGCAACAGGGCCAGGACCTGCTCGGCGGTGGCGATTGGGTTGGGGACGGCTCATCTGACACCAGCGCGCCTGGTGCAGCGCCGGGCGGGGCAGCGCTCAGGTGAGGTCGGCAGTTGGGGACGATTTGCCGGTGGCCCGGCGAACCACCTCGTCCCGGTCGACTGTCTCGCAAGTCTGGGTTAGCTTCCACTCGTACCCAAAGGGATCAATGAAGAAGCACACCCGCTGGCCGTAGAACTCATCCACCGGCTCGAGCAGAATCTCCACCTGCTCACCCCGGATCACATCGGCCATGGCGTTGACATCGTCGACCGCCAACATCAAGGTGGCTCCCAACCCGCGAGGCCCACGCTGGAGCATGCGGGACCGTTCCTCGCTCTGATAGTGGGACAGGTGGAGCGGACCCAACATTATGGTGCTGGTCGCGATGGCCATCTCGGAGTGGACCACCTTCCCGTCCGGATCGGGGATGGCGAAGGTCTGGCCGAAACCGAGCTTCCGATAGAAGAGGACGGCCTCGGCGACGTCGGGGACTGCGAGGATCACGGTGAGGCCTGCGGCAGTCATCGCGCCTCCAGGTGTGGTCACGGCCGAGTCGCTGTGCGCCAGTCCCTCCAGTGTACCCGTTCATTTGTGAGGCACCCGGTTGCCCGAGGGCTATCCGCGCCCTATGGACTTGGCCACGCTCCCATCGGGGTGTCAGCCCGGACGAGCGGGCGAAGGCTGTCGTCGTCCGCGCTCATGTCTGCTTCGGGCGCAGTGATGAGATTGGGAAATCAATGAACGACGCTGCGCCTAATGGTCCGGTCGTCGAGGTTCTAGAGCCAGCGCTCCACCAGTTTGTGCCCGGAGTTCGAGGTCGGCATGATGCGGAACGGACGGCGCTGGTTCAGCCAAGGCTCGACTTGTTCGTGCTCTTGGGTACCGAACGCGTCGAGGATCATCTGAATAGGTGGACCTTCCAGGACGCCCAGGTCCTCCGGGCGGAAAAACCGCAGGAAGTTGCTGCTGCGGCGGCGCGGCTGGCACCCCCAATCACCTTGTCGTCGCGAAGGTCCAGCGCTCCAAGAGGGTCCTGGTACCGATGCGCCTGTCGTCGTGTGTCACGGTTCCAGCAAGGACTCTCTTCATCGGGAAGCTCGGTTGGGTGCGTTCCAGGGCGCATCCACGCCGGTCCTTGAGTGGCCGCTGGCCCTCGGGGCCGCCGCCCTCCCGGTCGGTGAGGGGCACCGACAACTCCCCGGATCCCGCAGGGACAGCTAAGCCGGCCAGCTCACACCAATGGTGTGTAGGCGTTGCACCGGGTCTCTGTATGTTGCGGCCTGCCCGGTGATTGACCAAGCCGTGGCCGAGCGGCTCTGTCTCGGCCCATGTCCTTGCCTGCTCCGCCAAATGGTCCACTGGTCCACTTGGGTAATAGGGCACGACTCCTTGCCGTCCATCAGGCTGGGCGGTACACCCCGAAGGGGCGCAGCTCGTAAGTCGCCGAGCGAAGCTCATCCAGCACATCATCGGCCTGGTCCGGCGTGGCCATCTCCACGTCGGCGTAGAAGCGATAGTGGAAGGGCTCGGCCGGAATCGGTCGGGAGTCCAGGCGCGTCAGGTTGAGATTCCGGCGCGCCAGGATCTGGAGCACGGCGGCGAGCCCCCCCGGCCGGTGCTCCGTCAGGAAGCCGAATGACAGCTTGGCTGGGCCGGGATGGAGCTTGGGGTCGGGACTCTTCGGCTCGACAACCAAGAACCGGGTCCGGTTTGAAAGGTCGTCGGCGATGTCTGCCGCCACCACCAACAGTCCATATCGATCGGCTGCCGCCCTGGAAGCGATGGCCCCGTCCCCGTCCTTCCCTCGGGTGGCGACCTCACGCGCAGCCCCGGCTGTGTCGGCGAATACAACCGGCGAGATTTTGTGCTCGCTGAGCCAGCCCGCGCACTGGGCCAGTGCCTGAGGGTGGGACAGAGCCCTTCGAACCGGTGACGAGTCCCGGGACAGTAGGTGGTGCCGGATCGGCGCCACGTGCTCCGCTACCGCGGTCATCTGTGGATGCGCCCACAGCAGGTCGCTGACCTCTTGGACGACTCCAGCCAGACTGTTCTCCACCGGCAGGACAGCTGCAGTAACCGATCCCTTGGTCATTGCGGCGAAGACCCCACCGAAGGTCTGATGCCCAACTGTCTCCGTCCCTGGAAATAACAGCTGGGCAGTCTCATCGGAGTAGGCACCGGGCTCGCCTTGATAGCCGATCTTCATGAGGAAGTAATTTTGCCCAAGGTGACAAGAGGCTGCTCGAAAGGTCCGGCGGCGGGATGCCGCCAGAAGCTGTGGCCGCAGATCGGCGACCCTCTCATTTCGGCAGGTCGCCCCTCGCCGGTCGGCGCTGCGCGGCCGCCGACGAGCGCGGTGGTTTCCCCTGACGCCGCTTCAACTCCGCGAGCACATCATCGGTTCGCAGCCCCCTGGCTCGAAGCAGCACCATCGTGTGGAACCAGAGGTCGGCCACCTCGGCCACCAGCTGGGATTGGTCATTCTCATGGGCGGCCAAGATCACCTCGATCGCCTCTTCACCGACCTTGCGGCAGATCCCGCTGGCCCCGTCGGCGAGGAGCTTTGCGGTGTATGAGTCGGCCGGTGCGTTGGCCTGGCGCTGGGTGACTGTCTCCTCCAGCTGATCCAGCAGAAAAGCGGGGAGTGGAAAGCAGGAACGCCGACCCAGGTGGCAGGTCGGCCCGGCGGGTACCACCGACAGCAGCAGGGTGTCGGAGTCGCAGTCCTCCTGAAGGCTCTCAACGGCCAGGGTGGCCCCGGAGGTCTCCCCTTTACGCCACAGCCGTCCTCGGCTTCGGCTCCAGAAGTGGGCTTTCCCGGTCTCCAAGGTGAGCCGCAATGCCTCCTGGTTCATGTAGGCCACCATCAAGACCGTGCCAGTCACGGCATCCTGTACCACTGCTGGAATGAGGCCGTCCCCATTGAGCGTGAGGGCGGTGAGCCCTCCTGCCTTCACAGCCGCACCGCAACTCCGCCGGAGCGGAGGGCGGTCTTCACCTCTGATATCGTCCAATCCCCACTGTGGAAGATCGAGGCGGCCAGCGCCGCGTCGGCGTGGCCCTCGGTCAGCACTGCCAGCAGGTCCTCGGGCCCCCCGGCACCACCCGAGGCGATGACCGGAATCCCCACCCGGTCCGCGATTGACCGGGTAAGTTCCAGGTCATAGCCGCCCCTTCCTCCGTCAGCGTCAATGCTCGTCACCAACAGCTCGCCAGCACCCAACTGCTCGACCTCCACGGCCCACCGAAGGGCGTCCAGCCCAGTTCGGCGAACCGCCCCATGGGTGAAGATCTCCCACCCCCGACTGTGCCGCTGGGCGTCGATGGATACCACCACACATTGCGCCCCGAAGACTTCCGCGGCCTCCGTCACCAGGGCAGGGCGATTCACTGCAGCGGTTTGGATCGCCACCTTGTCCGCACCTGCCCTGAGCAGCCGTTTGACATCATCCTTGGAGCGTATGCCGCCGCCAACTGTGAACGGAATGAAGAGCTCCCTTGCCACCCGCGCCACGAGCTCCACCATCGTCTCACGGCCCTCGGTGCTCGCGGCGATGTCCAGGAACACCAGCTCGTCAGCTCCACCCTGGGCATATCGTCTGGCGAGTTCCACCGGGTCGCCGCGATCCTTTAGATATCGAAACTTCCGCCCTTTGACGACCCGTCCGCCAGCTACATCCAGGCAGGGAATGATGCGTTTAGTGAGCATTCCCTGCGGCTCCCTGGGAGATACCGACGAAGTTGGTGAGGAGGCGGAGTCCCGCGTCCCCGCTGCGTTCCGGATGAAACTGGACCCCGAAGACCCCAGCAGCGCTGACAGCGCTGACAAAGGGCACCCCGTGAGTGGTGCGGGCGGTGACCACCTCGTCGCCGGCATTGGCGACGAAGGAATGGGTGAAGTAGAACGCCTCATCCTCGACCCCTTCGAAGAGCCGGTTTGACTGACGAAGCTCTACGGTGTTCCACCCCACGTGAGGCACTTTCTCGGCGGTCTTGAGTCGGACCACCTCTCCAGTTAGGATTCCCAGGCAGGCACTGGCGTCTTCAGCGCTCCGCTGGAAGAGGAGTTGGTGCCCGAGGCAGATGCCCAGGTAGGGTCGGCCACTGCTCACAAACTGTTGAATGGCCGTGTCCAGCCCCTGTACCTGCAGACCCTGCATGGCTGGTCCCGCAGCTCCCACCCCGGGGAAGATCAGTGAGTCGACCGCCTCGACTTCGGACCGGTTGCACACCAGCTGCCACCCAGTCTGGATCCGGTCCAGGGCATGCCCGACGCTTGCCAGATTGCCCCCACCATAGTCGACGACGCCGATCACAAGCTGCCCTTGGTGCTCGGCGGCTGGCCCTGAAGGCTCGGGTCCCTCCTCAGCGCTTCGCGAAGGGCCCTTGCGGTTGCCTTGAACATCGCCTCCGCCAGATGATGGTCGTCACGTCCGCCGCCCGACAGATGCAAGGTGATGCGCGCACTACGGGCGAAAACCTCGAAAAGGTGGTGGATCAGAGAGGTGGGGACCCCGCCGACAAAGGGGCTGGGGAAGGTCACCGCAAGAATGGCCAACCCTCTGCCCGACAGGTCGAGGGCTGCCGACGCCACGCTCTCATCCATGGGTACGACGGCGTGACCGAAGCGCTCGAGGCCAGCCCGGACGCCGATGGCTCGGTCGACCGCCTCGCCGAGCAAGGCAGCGACGTCCTCGACCGTGTGATGGCAATCCACCTTCAGGTCCCCTCTCGCCTGCAGGTCGAGGTCGAATCGGGCATGGGTCGCCAGGCTGTCGAGCATGTGATCTAAGAAGCCCACCCCGGTCGAGATGTTGGTGATTCCCGCCCCATCGAGGAGCAAGTTGAGTTGGACATTGGTCTCTTTGGTCTCGCGTGAAAGCTCGCAGCGTCGCTCAGTTGCCACCACGCCCTCCGAAGTCACTCAAACCCTCCAACAGGCGGCCGTTCTCTTCCTTCGATCTGACAGTGACCCGCATCCAGCCGTGCAGAGACGAGTCCACAGGAAAGCTGCGGACCACCAGCCCGCGGGCCGCCAGCTGCTCGGCGAGACCATTGGGACAGCTGACCAGCAGGAAATTTGTCGACGAACTTCTGCTGTCGAAGCCACGCTTGGTGATCTCATCTGCCAGCAGTTCCCGCTCCCGCAGGAGTCCGGCCACCCTGGCCTTCATATCCTGGGTGTGCTCAAGCGCTGAAACAGCCAAGGCTGCCGACTGACCGCTGATGCTTGCGGGCGGACGAACTAGGGCCAGGATTTGGGCTATCGCGGGCCCTGAGACGGCGTAGCCAACCCTGGCCCCCGCCAGGCCGAAGGCCTTGCTCAGCGTTCTCACCACTACCAGATTGGGGAGCTCGTCAATCAGCCGAACTGAGCTCCGCCCCGAGAATTCAAAGTACGCCTCATCCACGACGACAATCCCGGGACTGGACGTCGCCAGCCGCTGCACCAGTCCTTCGCGGAGCAGCTCTCCGGTTGGGTTGTTGGGGTTGCACAGCCATATGAGGCGGGCCCGGGAGGCTACCTGTAGAAGCTTCTCCTCATCTCCGCCAGCTACTGAGATCTGATGGCCGCCGGCTGCCTCCGTGAGCGCCGAGAACATTGAGTAGGTTGGGACCGGAATGACAACTGGGTCATTGGGTCCCACGAAAGCCATGGAGATCAGGCTAAGAAGCTCGTCCGCTCCCGCCCCCAGGGTGATCGCCGCCGATGGTTGGTCCAGGTAGTTGGCCAGGGCAGAGACCAGCGCCGGGTAGTTGGAGTCCGGATACTCGTTCACCCCCTGAAGTGTCAGGCAGTCAGCCTCGGCCACGGTCCAAGGGCAGGTGTTGGTGTCGAAGCGGACGACATCCCCTTCCGGGATTCCAGCTCGAGCGGCCACCTCCGCGCTGGATGCCTCCCAGAGGTAGGGGTGCATCTGGGCCACGCCGGCACGGGGGCGGGGACAGCTCGCGGAGGCGTCGACTTTCTCCGAGAGGCGAATCCGGACCGACCGAAGGTGATGGTGGAATCCCTCTGCCCTAGCCATCGGCTCAACGAGGGAGGAGAGTTCGGACAGTCCACCAGCCGACAGGGATTGCACCTGCAGGGTGCGCCCGAAGGCATCGAGCCCCAGGGGACTGAAGCTGCGAACAGCACCACCGGTCGGTATCACATGGTTGGCTCCGGTTGCGTAGTCCCCGGCCGCAGCCGGGGAGAAGGGGCCCAAAAAGACTGAGCCTGCATTCGTTACCGCCCCCAAATGGGCTTCGGCGTCCCGGCAGGCCAGTATCAGGTGCTCGGGGCCGAATTGGTTGGCGGCCGCAAGCGCCTCTTCCAGGGTGGTGGCGATGTAGAACCGCAGCTGTGGCGCCATCCTTTGCGTGACCAGGCTGGCGACCTGCTCTGCATGCTCCCGATCCGTTGAGATCAAAATTCCCACTGCATCCGGGGCATGTTCGGCCTGGGCCTCCAGATCCGCGGCAAGCCAGGCCGCTGCAACCGACCCGTCACTGATCACGACCACCTCCGAAGGTCCGGCAGGCATGTCGACAGCGACCTCGCCGAAAACCAACCGCTTGGCCGCGGTCACGTGGCTGTTGCCGGGTCCAAATACCTTGTCAACCCTAGCCAGGGTCTCGGTCCCGTAGGCCATCGCGCCAATCGCCTGGACCCCTCCGATGGCGTGAACCTCAGTGGCTCCGGCGATAGCCGCGGCCGCCAGGATGTTTCGATCGACATGGCCGTCCTGTCCGGGCGGGGAGCAGAGCACCACCTCGGAGCAACCGGCCAGGGTCGCTGGAACACAGAGCATCAGTACCGACGATGGGTACGGGGCTCGACCTCCCGGAACATAAACCCCAACCCGGCGCAGTGGCCGCGACACTCGCCACACCCTGACTCCAGGTCTGACTAGAACCTCCTCCTCCGAAAAGAGCTGGGCTGAGCCGACCCGTCTTATGTTGGCGGCCGCCTGTTGGAGGGCCTCGACCAGAGTCGGGTCGGCGATCCTAAGAGCCTCATCTATCTCGGCTGGTTCCACCTGGCTCTTTTGCACCTCAACCCCGTCGAATCGCAGGGTCAGGTCACGAACCGCGGCGTCGCCACCAGCCCGGACCTGGTCCAGGAGCTGGCGGGTCTCCGCCTCAATCCGCGCCTGGGCGGTGCTGGGGCGATCTGTCGAGGTGAGGCCCGAGGTCGGCAGCTGCTGGATCACGGGATCAGCTTCTCGATGGGGAGAACCAGGATCGATGACGCCCCAGCAGAGCGGAGGGGCCCCAACTGCTGCCAGACGGTCTCGGCGTCCACCACCGCATGGATCGCCACCATGCCTGCCTCGGCCAGCGGAATCACCGATGGTGAGCCCATGCCGGGAACCATCTCTCGAATGCGAGTAACTGCGTTTGCCGGTGCGTTCAACATCAGGTATTTCCGGTGCTTTGCCGCAATCACGCTATCCAACATCAGGGTGAGCTGATCGGCGAGGTGGCGTCGCTCGGGGTCCAGCGCGGGGCTGGACACGAGCTCGGCCTGGGACTCGAGGATCGTCTCAACGGGCCGCAGCGCGTTGGTGGCCAGAGTGCTCCCGCTGGCAACGAGATCCACGATGGCGTCGGCGACTCCAAGGAGTGGCGCGACCTCCACCGCCCCACTTATTTCGATGAGGCGGCAGAGGACCCCGCGAGCCTCAAAAAACTCGGCGCTGAGACTGGGGTGCGAAGTGGCAACCACCAGCCCCTCCAGATCACTTACTGAATGGACGAGGCTCGACTGAGGTGCAGCCACCTCAAGCCGACAACGACCGAATCCGAGCTCCAGTCGGGGTTCGACCCTCGCCCTGGCCTCCCGCAGCAGGTTGGTTCCGGTGATTCCCAGATCCACCACCCCGTCCTGGATGTACTCGCCGATATCGTCGGCCCTGACAAACAAAAGGTCCAGGGGATAGTTCCGACAGGGAGCGAAGAGCCGCCGGTCGTCCTCTTCAAAGGTGAGGCCCACCTCGTGCAGAAGGGTCAGCGCCGGCTGGCTGAGCCGACCCTTGTTGGGGAGTGCGAGTCGTAGCCGCCCGCTCTCCGCGTGGGTAGCGATCAAAGTCGCGCGTCATTCCAACGCTGAAGCATTCGGCGGTAACCGCCGGTCCCAAAGCGGAGCCAGGTGTTGACCCGGCTGATGGTGGCGGTGCTGGCGCCGGTGAGCTCGACTATGTCGTGGTAGTGCATCCCCTGATCCAACAGACGGGCTACCTGCCATCGGGCACTCAGGGACTGCAGCTCCTGGATTGTGCAGAGGTCCCGCAGGAAGCGCTCCGCCTCCTCCGCAGAGTCCAACTCGGCAATCGCTTGAAACAGCTCCGGGGTGGGGTCGCTGGTTGGCCGGGCTGCTGGCGCAGCCGTAGCCGAGCACTTTATCATGTTAGCATGGTAGCATGGCTGAAGGTAGGAGCGCAAAGTGCTGGTGATCCCTGCGATTGACCTCTTGGCCGGGGCGCCGGTGCGCCTCGTCCAGGGGCGCTACGACAGGGTGCTCAGGACCGTGGCTGGACCACTGCAGTTGGCCCAAGAACATGCTGCCCAAGGCGCGACCTGGCTCCATGTGATCGACTTGGATGGGGCTCGCGCCGGTCATTGGTGCAACCTCGATCTCATAGCGGAGATAGTTAGGGAGGTGGGGTTGCCGGTCCAGGTTGGGGGAGGGGCCAGGGATCGGGCGGCGGTAGCGGCCGCGCTGAAAGCGGGTGTTCGACGAGTCATCGTCTCCACTGCAGTGTTGGATCGACCGGAACTGCTCACCTCATTGGCCGCGGAGTTCGCCGATCAGCTGGTCATCGGCCTGGACGCGCGCCGGGGCCATCTGCTTGCTGAGGGCTGGAGCAGGGAAACCGGGCAGGACCTGCTGGAGACCGCCAGCCGAGCGATCGAGAGTGGTGCCCGCCGCGTGATATACACCGACACCCAGCGAGACGGGACGCTTGCTGGCGGAGACCATGGCGGAGTGACGGAGCTGGTGAAGTTGGGGGTCCCGGTTTTGGCGGCAGGCGGGATCAGCTCCCTGCAGGACCTGCGGTTGATTCGCGACGCCGGCGCGGAGGCCGCGGTCGTGGGACGAGCAATCTTCGGGGGATCGCTGAACCTTGCAGATGCCATAGCCACAGCTTGAAGGCAACCCTGCCCAGGTCAACATGGGGAAGTCCAAACTCATGCCCGCTTCAGGGACCGTCTAGATCGTGAAGAACCACCAGGTCCCGGTCACGGCGGATCTGCATGTGCACAGCGAATGGTCATGGGACGCAACCCTCGGCTCCATGGAGATGACCTGCGCCAGGGCACTTGAGCGGGGGCTGGGGGCGGTGGCCTTCACCGACCACGCTGATTACAGCCCGATAGCCGCAGGTGCCGTGCTGGACGTCGAAGGCTACAGAGAGAGCATCGCTCGCTGCCAAAGGCTCTTTCCCCAGCTCCAGATATGGAGCGGTGTCGAGCTCGGTGAGCCGCACCTCTTTCCCAGGGCCGCTGCGGATGTGCTTCTCCGTGGAGACTTCGACTTGGTCCTGGGGTCGCTTCACTGCATCGTTGCCGAAGGGCAGATGCTCGACTGCAGCACCTTGGGCGGAGACTGCTCAATCTCCCCCGAAAAGGTAATGCGGGAATACTTCCAGGAAACCTTAAGACTGCTCGCAACCCCCCTGGAGATCCAGGTTCTCGCTCATTTGGAGTACCCCAAGCGTTACTGGCCGGCCGGCTTCCCCGAGTACCGGTCGGAAGATTTCCGCGCTGAGATTCAGCCGATTTTGGAGGTAGCTTCGGCCAGGGGGTTGGCGCTGGAGCTGAACACGACCCGGGGAATTCCCCTAGAACGGGGCCTCTGCCCCAGCCCTCCTGTCCTTGATTGGTGGCGTGAGGCGGGTGGCCGCCTCGTGTCAATAGGAAGCGATGCCCACCAACCGGAGTCCGTAGGAGGCGGCTTTGCTCTGGCGCTCACCGTGGCAGAGGCTGCAGGGTTCAGAGCTCCTGAGGTGCTGGCAGCTGGGCTCCTGAGGTTCCCTGCTGCGGCGATGCTGCGGCAGGGCTGATGAGAGGCAGGGGAGGACCAGCGGATTCGCGGGCTTCCTCACAGGATGTCCCTTCACACCAGCTCCAGTTGAGCAGCCGCGGAGCCTCCAGACCGGCGCGGGGATGATGAGACTGGGCCACAGTTGGAGCATCTTCATCAGGCGGCGCATCCGGCGCTGCTCCCCCCCGTGGCGACTGGCCGCGATAAACCGGGGCCCACCATTGAATCCAGTAGCACAGCGCTGATCGGATTGGGAGGTCCAAGCTCATCGGAGTGCATGGCCCTAGCCGACCCACGGGGCCAGGGGTGTCGGAGCTCTCCATGTGGAAGAGCCCGAGGCCAACCCTTCAGTTAGCCCAGGGCCCGGAGGCCGAAGCCTCAGTAGGGGGTATGAGCCTTACGTCTTGGGCCTCTCAGCCCATGGCCGGAGCCTGACATCCTCCCATTTGTTCTGAAGATTTCCAGCTGGATCACACAAGTAGAGAAGATGGCATCCCCTTTTTAGGGGTAGCCGGTTGACGCACTGATGCCTGGGACCCCTCGACGCCGGGCCGCCGATCGGCCACTGACCTTGAAGTCACGCGCAGCTTGACCGGCTGGACCTATCGGGTGTCTGCGCAGCCAGGTGTCCACCTTTGCGGCACAGGCACGCCCGGATGGGATCGCGGTCACAAGCAGAGACGCCCCGAGGACCGCCTCGCCGCAGGCGAACCCACCAGCAACTGCGGTCGCCTCTCCATCCTGGGTTGCGATCCGCCCGCCGTGATCCAGCGGCAGCTTCAGGTCGGAGACGCTGTCATCTGTCCTTGGCCCAGTGAAGCCCAGTGCGAGCAGGAGCAGGTCTTTGGGAACTGCAACTAGGCGCCGACCCCTTCGAACCTGGTGGCCCTCTGACTGTCCAGGTGGTTTTACCCGTCGGTAACGTGCGGTATCTCGCTCGCCTCAATCAACCCGGGAACCGGAAGCTGGAGCGAGCATTGGACGACCCACCAGGTGTCGCCCGCCACTCCAAGGAGGCGACCATGGCCACTGAGCTCGCGTTACCGGCCGGAAGCGGTACGGCCACAAAAACCAAGCTGGCGATCATCATGTTCAGCGGCACAGCTGACAAGTTCCTGGCCCTCGGCGTACTGAGCCAAGCCGCCGCTGCCCTGGGAACGGAGGTGGACCTATTCGTGAGCGGCTTCGCCCTGCTCGGGTTCACCAAGGAGCACCACGACCTTCCCTTCGCAATCGAGTTTGCGGGTATGGCACGGGCGATGGCCCAGGGACTTGAGACGAGCCGGGTCGGACCGTGGGACACCATGGTTCGGCAGGCCAAGGAGCTGGGAGCGAAGGTTCACGCCTGCTCGATGATGAGCGGGGTTATGGGGCTTGCCCTTGGTGACTTCAACGATCTGATCGACGACATTGTCGGGGCTGCAAGTTTCATTCAGATGGCCGAGGGCGGCCAGACGCTGTTCATCTGACGGGAGGGATGAAGATGACAGATGCAGCAGTTGTGACCAAGGTGGACTCCCGCGGGACCGCCTGTCCCGGTCCAATCACCGACCTCGCCATGGCGTATCGCCGTTCGAAGGTGGGCGACACCATTGAGATCTGGGCGACCGACCCCGGCTTCAAGCCAGACGTTCAAGCCTGGGCTGCCAAGACCGGAAATCCGATCATCTCCCTCGAGGAAGGGCCCGAAAAGATCACCGCGGTCATCCGTGTCGTGCGCCGGTGATGAGATGAGCCGCATCTTGATCTTGGGGGGTGGAAGTGCCGGCACCATCCTCGCGAATCAGCTGGGGGGGAGACGGGATTCGGTCACCCTGCTGACCGCGTCAATGGAGCACCTGTTCCAACCTGCGCTGCTCTACATCGCCTTAACTGGAGCCAACGCGAATGTGGTGCGCGACGAGCGGCGCCTGGTTCTACGATCGGTGAAGCTGGTGCAGGAACGGGTCACCAAAGTGGACCTCAACCAGAAGCTGGTGGAGGGTTCGAGTGGCGAGCGCTACACCTATGATCGGCTGGTTCTGGCGACCGGGGTCCGGACCGATCCGGAGCAGATCCCAGGATTGCCTGCGGTGTACCGCGAATTTGGAAACTACCACTCGGGGATTGCCCTCGCTCAACGCCTCTGGTCAGCCCTGCGCAACTTCGACGGGGGGACCATTGCTTTGGGGCAGAGCACACCAATCTGTGTGTGCCCACCCTCTCCGGTGGAGGGGATCCTGCTCCTGGATCGCCTGCTGCGGCGAAGAGGACTGCGCCACAGGACCAGGTTGGTGCTCTTCACCCCCTATCCGCGGGCGTACCCAGCCCAGGGCATCAACAGCGTCATCGAGCCCCTCCTCAAGGAGCGCGGTATCGAGGTGATGACGTTCTTCGACCTTGACCGGATCGACACCGAGACCAAGGTGATCCACTCCATTGAAGGTGACGAGATCACCTACGACCTGCCCATCATCATTCCTCCATTCTTTGGCCCAGACATCAACTTCGAACCATCGGAGGTGGCCGACCCTAGCGGTTTCCTCCTGACCGATCGCGAAACCTTGAGGGTAAAGGGCTTCGACTCGGTCTACGCCATCGGCGACGCCAGCAGTCTGCCCACATCCAAGGCGGGAGTCGGGGCCCATCTGGAGGCAAAGGTCGTTGCCCGTGCGCTGCGAGGTGACCGGGCCATCTTCAACGGCAGGACCAACTGTCCGATGGACCTGGGCGATGGGCGGGGCACATTCGTGATTGGCTCCTACCGCACACCCGTGGTTCCCTACCGACCGAGCCGTCTGAATCTACTGATGAAGCATGCGATGGCGAGGATGTACTGGGCCAGCCTGCGCGGCACCTTGGAGCCCATCTTCGATCTCTACTTTTGGCTTACCACCCCTGAGCGGCTCTCGCGACGCCGCGTATCGAAAGGGGCGTAGCCGAGCCCTGGACGGTGCCTCCGGGAGTCCTCTTCGCACGGCTCCTAGAGAGGAGGTGGATCCGGAGCGCCACCCCTCCCGGGTCGCGCCGGGGGCGGTCAGGCGTCGTCGCTCGGGGCACCCTCGATATCGGCGTGACCCCGCTGCCACCGCCCGAAGAGGATTCCATATAGGACTGCGTTGGCGAATTGGAAGGCGGCCGCGAGCTCGAAGGGCGCGGCGAGGCTGACCTCCTCAAACAGGTAGCCGGCCAACACCTGACCCCCCGCCATTGTCCCCTGAGCGGGCAGGTTAGACAGAGCGGCCAGACTGGCCCGCTCATCAGGGTCGGCGAGATCTTGGGTGAAGGATTGGCGAAGTGGCAGTCCGACTCTCTGAGCCAGCATGCGAATGAGGTAAATCGTGCCCGCCAACCAGAAAGATGGTGCCAGCACCATCGGCACCAACAGAAGCCCAGTGACCGCGCGCACGAGCACGATCGCTCTGACAGTCCCGAGCTTGCGCCCGATGCCCGCGGCCGACAGGGTGGACACCAACGAGCCCAGGTTGACCAAAGCGAAAAGGAGGCCGATCTCTCCCGGGGTCGCCCCAAAGCGAAGGTACAGCCAGTAGCTGACGAATGGTCCGAACAGGCCGATGGCGACGCCGTTGGTACTGTTGGTGACCCAGAACCGCCATAGCACCGGCCAAGATCGCCGCGGCCATTTGAGTCGGCGCCTAGTTCGAGCCGTGGGAGCTTGCCGACGGTCTTCGCGGAGGCCGAGGGCGAGAACGCCAGCGGCGGCGGCGAGGGCCGCAGCCGCCAAGAAAGCCGGCCTGTAGGCGGTAGTGGCAGCTGCGAGGCTGAGATGAGGGTGGGTATGGGCGAGGCCCGCGAGCAGGCCGCCCCCCAAGGCCCCGACCGAGGACATGAACGCGAGCCGCCCGAAGGCGGTTGCGCGCCTGGAGCCCGGGGCCCTGTCGGCAACGAACGCGGACTCGGCAGGTTGATAGGGCCCCACGCTACCCCCGCCGGCTCCGGCCCCCCGCCCGAAGGTTCCCAGCGCCGCGAAGACGAAGAGGACCGTCGGCTCTCGGGCTAGGGAGTACACGACCGCCGCCACGGCTGCGAGCAGGGGAATCGTCACCAGGAAGGGCTTGCGGCCGTATCGGTCCGCCAGCAGGCCGATCCCAGAGGCCATGGCCGCGGCGACCGCGGTCACGCAGAGAAAGAGGAATCCCAACTCGATGGCCGAGAATCCTTCGGCCGACAGGTATAGGGCGGTGACCACTCCGGCGATCCCTCGGGCGGCGCTCATGGTGAGCCGGGCTATAAGGACGATGCGAAGCTCGCGATCGATCCAGTCGGGCCACAGCCATCTGAGCCAGCTACCCAACCGGTGCATCACCGGATCAGGCACGATGATCAACCCACCCGGTGGTGAGGTTGCCGGGCCGAAGGCGCTTACGGCGCATCGATCTCTAGATGGGCAACCAGGGATTCCAGCCCGGAGAGGGCTTGGAGAACTGAATCACGCTCTAGGGGCAGCAGCTGGGCGAGGGCTGACTCCAACTTGCCGGCTCGGGCGATGCGCAGGCTCTGGTGGAGCTGGCGCCCCGCGTCGGTCGCCGCCACCAGAGCGACCCTCCGGTCGTCCGGATCAGCCCCGCGACTCACTGCTCCCACCGAGGCCATCCGAGCCAGCATCCGAGAGAGCATGGTGGGGTTGACGCGTTCCATCTTGGCCAGCTCCTTCGGAGTCATCGGTCCAAGGCGCACCACCGTCGCCAGGGCTGAGAACTCGGCGGGGGTGAGGCCGGCACCCGGGTCGATGGCGCGAATCCGCCGGCCCAACTTCAAAAGCACGGAGCGCAACCGCTCCGCCGCTTCCAGGTCGCTTGAAGATGGCTGTGGTCGCTCCCGAGCGGCGGATGAGGTGGGCTCCGGCATGGGTGCATATTATTGCTTAACGATAGGCAAACATTTCGAGAGGTGACTTGGAGGTTGAAGATCCTCTGAGGGCCAGATCAGTTCCTGGCCCGCCGTCGGCTAGGGCCGTTAACAGTGGACGGCGCGCTCCCGGGTCTACCAACGGTTCAACAAACCGTTAGGGAAGGTGCGTCCCGCCGAGGGGGCTGACGGTACAATCATGCCTTCGACTAGGAGGCACCATGTGACCGTCGTCGAGTGGCTATTGGCTTCAGACCCTTCCATACGCTGGCAGGTGATGCGCGACCTTGTTGACACGCAAGAGGCTGAGGTCGCCCACGAGCGTGCCCGAGTGGCTGAATCAGGATGGGGGGCGCAGTTGCTCGCACTCCAGCGGCAGGATGGCCAGTGGGACGGTGGCGACCCGCGGTTCACATCCGCCGCAGCGGAAACTTGGTGGCGATCCCTCCCGACGAACAGGCGCGGGACCCTCTTCCCCGAGTGGACGTCGACCTCTTGGAGCCTCTCGCTTCTACGCGAATTTGGTCTTGACCCGCAGAGTCCTGCAGCCCGACGGGCCGTCCGATTGGTCCGCGAGGGCTGCAGGTGGGAACACGCCGGGGAGCTCTTCTTTGCGGGCGAAGTGGAGCCGTGTATCAACGGGCGTACGGTTGCTCTTGGTGCGTACTTTGGCGAGGACGTCCACGCCATAGTGGATAGGCTGCTCGGCGAGCAGATGGGCGACGGTGGTTGGAACTGCGAGCAGGAGAACGGGTCGACTCGGGGGTCGTTCCATACCACAATTGAGGTGTTGTCCGGCCTGCTTGAGTACGAGCGGGTTGTCGGGGGCCGATCAGAGGTCAGGACCGCGCGCCTACGCGGTCAAGAGTACCTTGTCGAACGAGGAATGCTCCGCAAGCGGTCTACTGGCGAGCTGATTGACACCGAGTGGATGCAGTTCTCGTACCCGACCTTTTGGCACTACGACGTGCTCCGGGGCCTCGATTTCCTGAGGGCTGCTGGCGCAGCGCCGGACGAGCGCTTGGCCCAAGCGGTAGCCCTGGTCGAGTCCAAGCGTGGAGTGGACGACCGGTGGCCCCTCGAGAACTCCCACCCCGGGAAGCTGCATTTCGAGA
>DAHVDN010000041.1 GCA_027313505.1 Candidatus Dormiibacterota bacterium | reverse complement strand
CGGGCGGGGCTGCCGGACATGCACCTCCACATCCTGCGGAAGGGCTTCGGAGGACTGATGCTCACCTCGGGCGTTGACCTGGCCACCGTGAGCGCGTTGCTGGGGCACTCCAGCGTCGCCCTCACCGCTTCTACCTACGCCGGGGTCATGCCGAGCCTCAAACGGGACGCCGCTGATCGCCTCGGGAGGCTCCTCGGAACAGGCTCCTGACTTCCGTGCCTGAAGTCGGTAGCTCTTGCCTTGACCACTTAGTTGACCACTTACGGGACGATCTTTGGCGGTCTCTAGCGACCTCTAGCGACCTAACTTCGATCTCAAAAGTGGTGCCCGCACCAGGACTCGAACCTGGAACCTTGGGATTAAGAGTCCCCTGCTCTAACCAATTGAGCCATGCGGGCCGAGGCCAGAGTTTACTGCGAATTGTCGATGGCACCGCTCGCGGTCGCCAACAACTATCGTACTGGGATAAGGAAACTGAGGCGGAACACCGAGCCCTCCCCAGGGTAGCTTTCCACCGAAAGACTTCCACCATGGGCCCGGACGACGCTGTGAACCACGGCAAGGCCTAGCCCGCTCCCCACCTCGGAGGTTTCGACGCCCTCAGCGAGGCGGACGAACGGAGCGAAGATGCGCTGCCTGTCCTTGGGGGCTATCCCTTGGCCCGTATCCCAGACCTCGACCACCGCCAGCGATCCTCGGGCGGCGGCGACGACCCGGATCGGGCCAGGAGGAGGAGAGTACTTGATTGCGTTGTCGACCAGGTTGGCAACGGCTCGAACCAGCAACAGCCGATCCCCAGGGATCGGCGGAATGTCACCTTCAGCCTCAACGACCAAAGATTGGCCCGTGGCATCCGCCAGGAGGGCGAACGTCTCATGGACCTCTGTCACGACTTCGAAGAGCGACACCGAGGTCCGTGGCTTTGTGGCCTTGGCCATTTCGTCGGCCCTCAGCATGTCTTCGAAGCTGGCCAGCACCCCCGTCAGCCGAGTCACCGCGCGCGACTGCAGTGACAAAGCGGATTGCACAGGCTGTGCTGCATTCCAGCACTCCTGAGTCAGCCGGTCCAGGGCCCCACGGACCGCCAGAAGCGGCCCGCGCATTTCGTGCAGGATCAGGGCTGGCCCGGGCGTTGTCCGGGGGTCGTGCCCAGAGTTCGAGGAGCGGTGCACGATGATGGCCGACCATCCAGGCACTCGGTCGAGCGCGACCACCTCGATCGCGCCTGCTTCATCGGAGTGGAGGGTGAGCGCCCCGTCGAAGGCATTGCGGCCCCGAATGGCGGATATTCGTAGCGCCTCAACTTGGGGGTCGTTTATGAACCCGCGAGCATCCATCAGAAGTGGGCGGAGGCCGGAACTGTCAAACGCGGGATTGGCGAACTGGACCCTCCCCGAGTGGTCGGCGATGGCGATGGGCGCGCGGGTGCCCCACACGAGTTCGCTGGCGAAGTCCGAAACCGGCTTGGCGGACGCGACTTCAACCGGCATCCACCGGTGGCTCATCGGCTCCCCTGGAACTTGTACCCGACTCCGCGCACGGTGTGGATGAACCGAGGCTGTCCACTGGGATCGCCCAGGAGCTTTCGGAGCTCAACGATCGAGTTGTCAACGGCGCGGTTGTACACGTCGGAGTTGACTCCCCACACTTGGTAGACGAGTTGCTCCTTTCGTACGACGCACCCCGGCTGACTCGTCAGCGCCTGGAGCAGAGTGAAGAGTCGCCGAGGTAGCCGGACCTCTCTCCCATCTACCTCACAGGACCAGGTTGAGCTGTCGAGAACGAGTCCGCCGGCCTCAATCCGGGAGGGGCTGGCCTGGTGCTGCTTCAGGATCCGGCCAACGGCTGCTCGAAGCACCACCGGGTCCTCGTCCTTCCCGATGTAGATATCAGCTCCGCTGGCGTACCCGGCTGTCTTGTCGTATGAGTCACTTTTGGCGCTGAACATGATGACTGGAGTTTGGTCGCCGAGATCACGAAGGGCCCGGACGACCTCCAATCCGGTCATTTCCGGCATCGCGTAATCGAGGACCACGCAGTCGGGTCGTCGAACTGCAATCTCCGCCAGCGCCTCACGCCCTCCACGCGCGCTGTCGATGCGATAGCCATCCGGCTCCAGCACCGCCTTGATCGCAGCCATGCTGATGGGGTCGTCGTCCACCACCAGCACCCGACCCCTCCCTGGTCCCACGTCGCCTCCTGCATGTGTGCTCCGCTCAGCCTAACCCCTGACCGTCCCCAGCACAAACAGTGCAGTTAACAGGTCAAACAGGGGGCCTTTACCAGCGATCTCCGGGCTTGATTTCGGCGGCTCTGGGTCGAGACTCGGGCCGAGGGGTCGTGGGGCCCCACAGGGAGGGATTGGGGTGAGCGAGGAGCTGTTCGTCGACCGGTTGGAGGGACTTCGCCGGGGGGATTCGGATGCGATCGCCTGGATGTTTTCCACCTTCCGGGACGACGTCGAGCGATGCTTTCGCCGACGTCCCGTTGAAGATCGGGCGGACCTGGTGCAGGACGTCTTTGTGACGGCGATGCTTCGACTCCACTCCTTCCGCGGTGACCGAGAGGTGGTACTGCGGGCCTGGCTGCGCACCATCGCGTTTCACAGATGGCATCATCGCTGGGAGGCTGACCAGGTCCGCCGCCGCTATGCGGGTATGGCGTTCGAGACCCTTCTGGAGGTCAACCCCAACCACGCCTCCCTTGCGGATGACTCTGCCGATCCCCTGGGTGAGGTGGTGGCCAATGAGGTGGTCGTCAGCCTTCTCAGTCGACTGACCCCCGGTCAGGCCGAGGTCATGCGCGCCCATGTGCTGGAGGGGAAGTCCACACAACAGATCGCGACCGACTGGGGGGTCCCGCGAGAGCGCGTGCGCGGGCTGTACAAGCGCGGCGTGGCGAAACTGCGCATGTCCCAGGAGGCCCGGGAGCTGCTGGGCGCCGCCTGAGATGGCGGACTCAAGCTGGCCGGACATCCCAAGGGCAATGCGGGCCGCAAGTTTACGCTGGAGTAACAACGGGAGAAGTTTCCAGGCGACCGTGCGAAGGCGCAGAATCCCATCCACTGGCGCGAGGGCGCCGGGGTGGCCCCGAGGGGGAGGGGCGACCGCTATGAGGGAGGCGGGTCGGTGAGGCGGAAGTTGGCTGTCGCCGTTGGGGTGTTCACCTTCTGCGCCGCGCTCGCCGGCTTCCTCCTTCTTGGGCTCCAGGCACAGATGGGCCAGGAGCGCGTGCTGGTCTCAGCCCGAAACATCCCAGCAGGTGAGTCCCTCCAGGCGAATACCAGCTTCCTAGCGCCCGGTGGGGCAATGGTGCATCTGGGTTCCGCGGCACTCGCCGACACCTTCCCTGAAAGCCAGTTTCGCCTCCTGCGGGGAGCGGTCGCGCTCGTGGACATTCCGGCCGGGGCCGTGATATTGCGCAGCGACCTGGCGATGAAGGGGGGAAACAGCGCACGTCAGATAACGCTCAGTCTTGCATTCCTCCCCGCCGGCCTTGCTTCGGGAGATCGTGTGGACCTCCTCTCAGTGTCCGGCGGCCAGACCGGCGCCGCCGCTGGAGCCGACCTGTGCGGAACCTCCGCTGGAGCCGGTTGTGTGGTTCCTCTGGCCCAGTCCGTCCTCGTGGTGGGGGTGAGTGAAGCGGCCCATCAAATCACCATCGAAGTTCCCCCGTCGAAGGTGGCCCCTTGGTTGCTGTTGGACGCAACCCAGGCCATCTGGGCAGTGGCCGCGAGCGGGGCCGCATGTCCCGGCGAGGAGCGGGCCATCTCGAACCCCGAAGCGGCCCTCCAGGCGATCACCGCGGAGGGCGGCGTGGCTCCTTGCACCACCCTCGCCGGTCCATCCGGACCCATCCCGTGAAGAGGGGGCTGCCACCTTGGCGTCGGAGGTCCAACCTCATGCACCTGGTGGACGACGAAGAGTTACAGGCGGCGGTCGGCGCGGAGGGTCGCCTGCTTGGCATAACCGGTGCCGGCGGTGCTCCTGGGCGTACTTTCGTCAGCCTGAACATCGCCATGGCGCTCGCATTGGACGGCCTTTCGGTGTGCCTCATCGAGGCCGGTCCGGGGCTCGGGACCGTCGCGGTTCAGCTCGACCTCCGAGAAAGCCGCTCGCTCCCCTTCCTCATTCACGAGAACGCGGTTGCGGAGCTTGACGACGACCTGCTCGATCGCCACCTGCAGCGAAGCGGTCCGCTCACTGTCCTGACGGGCCGCCTCGATGCCGACCCATCGGCCCCCCTGAACCCGGCTCTCTTCGCGCGGGTAACGAATCTGCTCGCGCGCCGACACCGGTTGGTGGTGGTCGACCTCGGCCCCATGGAGTCATCCCTGACCTCATCTCTGGCTGTCATTTGTCAGACGCTGTGCTGGGTGGTGGCTCCCACTCCGGTCGGGGTGGACCTCTTTGACCGCGTAATCAGGAGTTCAATAGTCCAACAGCTCCGGACCAAGCCCTGCGTCGCCATCCTCAATGGATCCAGCGACGGGACTCTGCCGGCCGGACAGGACGCACTTCTGCACCGCTACGGCATCCCCCTGGCAGCTTCCGTTCCCTTCAATCGGTCAGCCTGTCTTCGTGCCGAGGCGGCTGGCCGACCGGCAGTCCTGGAGGGAGCCCTCCGCGGTCCCCTGCGCGAGGCGGCGCGGGCGCTGGGGTCGACTGCGCTGAAACATGCGGTCCCGACGAGCTCTCAAGCTGTGGCAGAAGACTCCGGTCCGACGGTGTTTGCGGCGGTCGGAGCCGAGCGGTGACCAGCTCCGCTGCACCAGAGCTCGGCGAGTTCTCAGCATCGATAAGAGGAGTTGAGGTGGCGCTGCTCGCCGCCGTGCAGACCCAGGTGGCATCCGAGCTCACCAGGCGAGCTGACACGGAGCTTAAGGCGACCGACCGGGATTGGATCGGGGACATGGTTCGGCAGGAGATCGAGCGTTATCACGCTACCGCTCCACTCCGTCACATGCCTGTCCTCAGCTCTGAGGCATACGAGCACCTCCGGCTGCGCATTCTAGGCCGGGTTGCGCCTCTAGGGCCGTTGGCCGATCTGTTGGCTGATCCCCTCGTCGAGGAGGTGATCGTGAACGGGCCCAAAGAGGTGCTGGTGGTGCAGGACGGGGTCCAGAGAACCTCTGGGGTCACATTCGAGAGCGAGGAGGCGCTGCTGGCGACTGTACAGCGCCTCCTCGGTTCCGGCTCCTCGCACCTTGACCGGGCGAGCCCAATGGTCACGGCGACGATGGAAGATGGGTCCCGAATCAACGCCGTTCTACCTCCCGTTGCCCTGCCGATGGCGGTCACGATCCGACGACACCAACTGGCGAGATTCGGCAGGCTCACTGACCTCGCCACCCTCGGGACATTGCCCTGGGAGCTAGTTCCGTTCCTCCAGGCTGCGGTCCGCGGCCGGCTCAACCTGATCGTCTCTGGAAGCACTGGATCAGGCAAGACCACCTTGCTGCGCCTGCTCATCTCCGAGGTCCCGAGCTGGGAGCGGATCATCACGATCGAGGACCAGCGGGAACTGCATCTGCGTACGGCGGCGGGCGGCCGGTTGAACACCATCTCGTTGGAGGCTCGTGACCCCAACACCGAGGGACGCGGTGAAGTCACCATTCAACAGTTGGTGCGTAACGCGCTCCGACAGCGCCCCGATCGCATCTTCGTCGGCGAGTGTCGGGGTTCCGAGGCGCTCGACGTGGTCGATGCCATGGGGACTGGGCATGATGGGAGCGGAACCACTCTGCACGCCAACAGCGCCCGCGACGCAGTCTTGCGCTTGGCGGGCCTGATCAGGCGGCACCCTGCCCAGGCTCGAGCGGAGCCATCCGCGATCGGTCGCGAGCTCGCGGCCAAGGTCGACCTGGTGGTCCACCTCTCGCGCTGGCGCAGACCGGATGGGAGAGATCACCGCGTGATTCAGGCAGTGGGTCTGGTCACCGGACAGGTGGAAGGCGACATGCCGATCATCGAAAGCATCTGCCACTACCGTCGCGCTCGCGCCTCATGGCAGTGGGATCTGACTCGGCTCGACGACCTACCGCCCAAAATCGGCGAGAAGCTCGAGTCGTCGGGGGTCTCGGTGGAGCACCTTCTGCGAGGGCTTCCCCAGACCGCATCGGACTGGTAGCGAAAAGAATGTCAGAGTCGCTGGTCATCTTGGCTTTGACAGCCGCGGGGGCGGCTGCGGTCACAGTGGCGTTGGCAATTCTCCCGCGATCCAGGTACGGGCTCCCGGGCAACCTGAACGACCCGAGGGCCAGGGGAGGCATCGCCTGGCGGGTTGTCTCGCCAGCAGAGCTGCTCAAGGCGGCGAGGGGCTGGCTCCCCGCCGCGATGGCCGGGCTCATCCTCGGGCTCTTCTCCTGGGCCCTGCTGGGACTGCCCCTACCAGCGCTGGTGGTTGGGGCGCTGGCAGCAGCGATGGAACAATCCCTTGGTCGCTGGCGGCAGGCCCGAACCAGGGCCAGGCAGCGAGAGGGGCTGGTCGCGGCGATCGACCTTCTGGCGCAGCTCCTGCCTGCCGGCCACGGGGTGCGGCAGGCAATCCAGGTGCTGGCCGAAAGTGGGCCGATGGAGCTGCGCTCGGACCTGAGCCGGATCGTGGTGGGTATGCGTGAGACTTCGCTGGAGTTGGCTCTCGCTGAGGCCGACGCCAGGCTGCAACAGCCCCTATTCAGCCTTATCGCCACCACCCTGACCGTCGGAGGACGCTCCGGGGGTCAGATCACCCCGCTGCTCGACGAGCTCTCACGCGCCGCTCACCAGATCCAAGCGGCGCAGGATCAGCTCCGCGCTGAGCAGGCACAGGGGCGGCTCGGCGCCCTGGTGATCGCCCTCATGCCCCTGGCGCTCATAGGGGTGCTCCGAGTTGTCAACCCGGCCTACCTCTCGCCTTACGACAGCTGGGTAGGCCAGTTGGTACTGACCGGACTGATGGCCCTCATCGTGGTCGGTTACCTGTGGATGCTCCGGATCCTGCGTATCACCGACCTCGACCTTCTCGTCCCGCGCCGTGGCCCGGGAGCGGGCTCCGCCACAACTTCGGTCGCGCTTAGGAACGCCTCCGAAGGGCTTCGCCCCGGAGGGTGAGGTGGGGGCCGCCCTTCAACCCACAATCCTGGCGGCGGCCCTCTCCCTGGCCGCCCTTTTGGGTATCGCTGCCGCGCTGACAGCTTGGGGCTGGCCCCGGCGGCGCACCTGGGACGAATGGATTGAGTTCCGAAGCCCGAGGAGGGTCACTCTTCCCCCCGCTGTTGGAAGAACTGCGCGGCTTCTGTCCCCTCCGCGCACGGCGGCGGCTCGGCTTCTCCAGAGGCTACTGCCGGTAGAGGTGTTGAGGTATTTGGGGGCGCAGCTCCGCTGCGCAGCCCGGGATCAACGAGCGGATGAGGTCGTGGCTGATTGGCTGCTGATGACCCTGGCGGTCGGGGTCATCTCCTGTCTGCTGGAACTGGCCGGCGCCATCCCCGGTCAGCTGGCTGGCCCCCTGGTGTTATTCCCTGCCCTTTTCGGCTGGACTCGCTTGATTCGGGCCGGCGCCGCCAGGCGCGCTGTCATCGCTGCTCAGCTGCCGATCTTGGTCGACCTGATGGCCCTGGAGCAGAGCGGCGGGGGAGTTGGCTCCCGGCGCGCGATGGAGCTCGTGGTGAGCCGTGTCGGCGGGGAGGCGGCCGCGGTTCTAAGGCGCTGCCTGGCCAGCTCGGCCGCGACCGGGACCGAGCCGCTGGATCGGCGACTGGAGGCCGCTTCGAGCGATCTTCAAATTCCATCCTTGGCCGCCCTCGCGGCGGTGGTTCGCCTACAACGCCAAGAGGGGATCTCGTCCGCCGCTCCCCTGGGGCGGCTGGCCCGGAGTCTTCGTGATCGGCAGAGGGACGACCTCACAGCTCGAGGCCGGCGGGCACTGATCACGATGCTGCTCCCGATCGCGAGCTGCATTCTGCTTCCGTTCGTCCTCATCATTCTCTACCCGGCCTTGGAGCGGCTGTCTGGAGCACTTTCGTGAGCCGATCAGGTCAATCCGGGCAATCGATGGTGGAGTTGGCTCTGGGGGTAGCCATCTTTCTGCTCGCCGCCTTGGGCGCGGTCCAGGTGGGGCTGATCGCCCTGGCGGAGGAAGGGATTCAGAGTGCGACCTTGGCCGGTGCACGGATCGCCACCGCTACCCCCTCGCAGCCGAATCCCGGCGACATCCTCGAACTTGGAGCCGATGCGGCCCTGGCCTCGCTGGCAGGTACCGAACTCGGTATGGCCACAGCGAGCCTGTGCTCCACGAATGGACGCATCCGGTGCTGGACGGGGATGGAATGCGTGCGCTACTCGGGAAGTTCTCCGGTGCCGGGCACAGAACTTCCCTGCTCCGCGCTCTCTCCTGCCGCCGGAGGTTCATTCGGGCCCATCCCCGCGTATCTCGATGGGGTCCAGAATCCTCGATGCCATGGGGGGAGCTGCTTTGGGGTCGCGCGATCAATGGCAGGTTGCTCACGGCCCTCGACGCCCGGCCGTCTGCGGGTCTGCGTCGCCTACACCTCGTGGCCACCTCGGGCCGTCGACTTCTGGATTTCCGGAGGGCTGCGTCCGATCATTCCCTGGCTGGGCGGAGCTGGCCCGGGAGACTTCCCGATCGGAAGTCAGCTGAGACTTCAAGTGGAGGCGTTTTCACCTTGAGACCCTGGCAGCGTGGGTCAGAGGGACAGGCCTTGCTGGAATTGGCTCTGATCTTGCCTCTCACCTTGTTGCTTGGGTGCGGCGCGGTCGCGGTCGTGCAGTTGGCCCGAACTCAAATGGCGCTCGAGACCGCCGCGAGCGCCTCCGCACTCGTTGCGGCTCGTGGGGTGGATGCTATGACTGCCTGTCAGGATGCCCATAGCGAGTTGCTGTCGGTGCTGGGGAGCAATGCCCAGCTGCTCCCCACAACCTTGAATGACGAAGCCAGAGGCGCCTGTACGGGGCTGTCACCGGGCCTAAGCCCAGTTCCGCTCGGGGCCGGCACCGGCTCCTTTCGTATTTGGTTTGGCTACGGTGCCCCGCTGGACACCTTCTGTCGGATCGGGGGCGCACCCAACGCGTCTGGGGTAACGGACGGGGATGTCGTAGTGCGAATAGCCTTTCGCCCAGACCTCACATGGATCCCCCTCGTTGGTGGGTGGATGTCGCCAACCCTCACAGCATCTTCTTTGGACAAGATCGATCCGTTCAGGAGCCGTGACCCAAAGCAGGACCCAACCGGTGACTATTGCTGATCGGGTGTGGGGCCGGCAGACCGCGCAGATACTTCCACTGTTCGCCCTGATGCTTGCCCTCCTGATCCTCCCCGTCACGGCGTTGGCAGTAGATGGTGGCCTGCTTCTCCAGACCAGGTCGGAGTTGCAGGCGGAGGCCCAGGCCTCCGCGGAGTCCGGCTCCCAGGCGGTGGATGTTCTCGCGCTGGACCGGACCGGACAATTTCAACTCTGCACTGTCCCCGATGGCAATAGCACCTGCGGAAATGGAGTTGGTGGGGTGACTCAGGTGGTTGATCAGTCTGTCTCTCCCAGGTATCTCGGAACGGGCTGTGTGCTTGTGGATCCCCACCACCTGACCCCCGGGCGTGGTCGCGCAGATGGTTGTGAGCTGGCACTTCGCTCCCGTTGCCGCCCGGCCAACGGACAAGCCGTCGGTGCAACGGGCGTGACGGTCCTATTGTGGCGGACGGTGGCGATGCCCCTGCTCGCCCTGGGCCCCTGGGCC
The DNA here is from genome assembly GCA_027313505.1 of Candidatus Dormiibacterota bacterium. Taxonomy (GTDB): domain Bacteria; phylum Chloroflexota; class Dormibacteria; order Aeolococcales; family Bog-877; genus AG-12. The sequence continues at coordinate 14,685 of DAHVDN010000041.1, read as the reverse complement.
CTTGTCGCAGTGCGAGGCGAAGCGACCGCGTGGCTGGCCCACGGGTACGGCAGGGCGATATCGGCGCCGACGGTCACCGTGAGCAGGTGCTGAATCCCACTGGCCCCCTGCCGCCGGTCGCTCGGAGTGGTGGGGCGCCGCCTCCGCCCCCTCCGGAGATGGCTGTTCCGCACACCCTGTCGTGGACCAGGCCGGGCGAGGAGCGGCCCGTGAGAAGAACACCATGCCACCCACTCCTCATGGTCGTGGACGAGACCGCTGACCCCCCTGGCGGTGAGGGAGGAGCCCATCCGTCGCATCGTCTGCGGGTCGCCGGAAACTCCTTGGCCGCGGGTCTGATGCGGCGCCGGTCACTCAGCCGTCCGTCGGCTCCCAATACGCGTGCTCCCGAGATGAGCCCGCGCCTTTCTGGTGGGCTGGGAGCTCCTCTGGTGGTTTGGGTAGTGGGAGGCCGTGGAGGCAGTGGCCGGACGGCCCTGGCCATGGACCTGGCCTGGGCCTTCGGCCAGGAGGAGGATCGCCGGGTCCTACTGGTGGACGCCGATGCGGTAAGTCCTGACATCGATATGGCGTTGGGCGCGGTTGAAGCCGGTCGTGACCTCGGGAGCTGCGCTCGAGTGGATCAGGTCATTCGGCGTCTGGCGGAGCTGCAGGAGGGCCGTGTTGGTCTGGGGAGCTGTCTCTGGGCACCGGAAAAGGCAAGCTTTCATTGCCTGCTGGCTCCGCTCACGGAAGCCGGCCATCAGATTGTGCGGCGCGAACATCTCGACTACCTGATGGATCATTTTCTGACTCCGAGGTTCGACGTGATAGTGGTCGACGCAGGACCGATCACTGTGCCCCCATCCCTCTCCCTGCGGTTCTGGGCCGACTGGGCAACCTTCGCCCTCATACCGATGAGAACTGGCGCATCGGACTTGAGGGCTGCTCTGCGGGCGGTGACCTTTCTAGAAGGGGAGGCTGGTCTCACAAGGGACAGCTGTTGTGCGGTCTCGCTGACCGAACCAGGGATGAGCGCCCGGCGTCTCCGGGCGGAGCTGTCCGCAGAGGGCATCGATCTCCACACTCGGAGATGGACTCAACGCGGAGCTTCGCTGGCCAGAGCGCGCCAGTTGCCGATGGCGGCCGTGGACAGAAGCATGGCTGGTCCCATCAGCGCTCTGGTGGAGCAGTTGGGCAGAACTCGCCAACACGGCTCTCACGTTGGGTAGGCTGCGACCGTTCGATTGGGGGACCGGCAGCCTGCGGGCTGTGCAGCGTGACGGCGCGAGCCAGACCACTTTGCGCCTGAGGCAGCTGGTGGATGGAATTGAGGAGGCGCTCCGCGAAAACGACGATCTGGCCCTCAGCCGATTTCTGGCACCAGCCCTCCTGGCCAAGATGGCAGAAAGCACGAGGTCCATGGCCCTTTCTGGTGGGGTGTTCGACCCCGGGCGATCCGGGCTCAGATGGAGCGAGTCACGACGCAGGCCGAACGGGCCGGGACGTTGCTGGCTGCGCCTCAGATTTGAGGACCTGACCACCTGCCGCTACCCAGAGGGGGTTGTCACCGCGCCTCCACGGACACACGAGGTGGAGGTCGAGATCGAGACCGTGGGTTCCCCGTGGCGGCTGTGCAGGGTGGTGGAGCTTTTCGGTCACGGCTAGGTTCCGGGGCGTGTCCGGCGGAGCTCAGATGTCCTCAAAGCACCAGGGCTGAGGTTCCCAGGCCAGTAGTCCCTCGGCTCTGCGAGCGATCGCCGGTGACTGTGCTCTGACCCGACCGGCTGCGACCATCTGCGTCAGGCACCTTCGGCCGAGGCAGAGGGCGCCAAGTTCGGACCGGCTCATGGTGAGGTCGGGTCGAACCTTGGTGGCTCCGCAGCTGGCGACGCCGTCGCGGACTGTGAGGTGCCATCGCGTTGCCGGCAGGTCCCTGCTGGCGTCCAGGTGAATTGTAAGATCCCCGTCGGTCTGATACCGGCGACGCTCCAGAAGCGCAGCAGTGTCCAACACGCTGCACCACAGGGTTGTCCGGATCGTCGCCACCACGGCCTGGGGATCGTGGGCCAACCAGGGGAGGGGATCGTCGACCGGTCGGCATCCCCTTCCGGACGCATCGATGCGCTGCACCAGATCCACCTCGGTGCAGAACCTCCACATATCAGCCGTGGCGCCGTCGCTGGTCCCGACCATCTCTGTGATCAGCAGGGTTCCCTCCGGCCCGCGCGGCGACCAGCCGCCGCGAATTCGGTAGATGAGGTATCCGTCACAGCCTCGACCGCTGTCGTGGCTTAGGAAGAAGAGGTGCGAGGCGTCGCGCGGCCGATTTGGATCGTCGTCCGACAACGCATAGCCCCAGGCGATCTCGTCGCGCCCGACCATGCCTGGTCGGCGCTTCACCAGTTCGGCGTGCACCTTTGGGAACTGTCGCTTGGCGACCTCCAACGAGACCAGCGTCATCTCCCCAGCTCGGGCCCCGGAGATCAGCTTTGCCCGGGGATGCTGCAGCTCCATTCCCAGCGACTGCGCGGCTGGGCCGAAGCCGAAACGGGTATAGATCCCGCCTTCCGACGCCCAGAGCGCAGCCAGAGTAAGTCCCCGCTCCCCGGCCTCCAGCAGCAGGCGGTTCAGCATCCCCCGCATGACTCCGCGACGGCGGTGAGTCGGGAGCACTCCGACCGCGGTCACGCCGGCTGCCGGGACGACTGTTCCCGGGATCGCGATCTCCACCGGAAAGAACATCGAGCTACCCACCATCTGGCCCTGATCAAAGGCTGCCATCGTCACTGATTGCTGTCGACGGTCCTTGAACCAGTTGGCGTGCCAGGGCTCCAGCCGCTCGCCGAAGGCGGTGAGGTTGACGCCCGCGAACTCCATGAGCTCATCTGCCTCAATCGGGCGGAAGGTGACTGTCACTGGGCGAGGATAGCGCCCCGCTCAGCCCAGGGCGCTAAGGGCGGGCCGGGTCGCGCTCCAGAGCAGCACCGAACCCACCACCACGGCGCCTGCTGCGATGGCTGTGAAGAGCGGGACGATGTGACTCAGAGCAGCGTACAGGAGGGTGCCCAACGGGCCCCCGGCGGTGAATGCCAGGCTGTACAGGGAGAGGACCCTGGCTCGCATCATCGTCGGGGCTGCCGTTTGCAATGTGGTCAGCATCGCCGTGTTGGCGGCCATGAAGCCCAGGCTTATGCCGGCAAGGCACGGGATGGCTAGAGCTAAGGTGGGGGCCCTGGTGAGACCGAAGAGCGACAGGCCGTAAAGGGGTGCCGCACCCAGCAGGAGCCTGTCCCGGCGCAATCGCCGGCTGACCACACTCAGGGTCACACCACCTAGCAGGGCTCCAATACCTCCGACGCTGTACATGATCCCGAGCACCTGGCCGCCGCCGTGGAGCTGTTCTCTGGCAAAGACCGGGAGGTATGGCATGTAGCCGATCCCAAACACTCCAAGTGTCACGCTGCCCAGCAAGACTGCTCGGACCGCTTTATCCTGACGACTCCAGGCGAGGCCCTCGAGCATACGGTGGACCGCGCCGAACTCGGTGGTGGGCCGCATGGCCGAGGGCCAGCCACCGCGGCTGAGGACCAACAGGAACGGCACGGCGCTAGCGGCCATGGCGAGAAAACAGCTGGCTGCCCCCAGTGTGCCCAGCAAGAGCCCGCCCGCCGCCGGTCCGATGATGCGGGCGGCGCTTCCCACACTGCTGGTCAGGGTGGCTGCTCCGACCAGTTGCTCCCTGGGCACCAGGTCGGCAACGAGCGCCTGCCGGGTTGGGGCGTTGAAGGCGTCCGCAGCCCCGAAGCAGATCGCTGCACCGACCAGTACTGGAAGTGAAGCCTGACCGAGCCCTGCCGCGAGCGCCAATCCAAGAGAGGTGAGGCCGAGGGCCGAGGTGGCTACCACCAGGACCCGTCGCCTTGGGAAGTGGTCGGCCGCCGCCCCGGCGGGGAGCGAGAGGAGGACGGCCGGGATACCGTCGGCGGCCCCGACCAGGCCCACGGCTGTCACCGATCCGGTGACCTGCAGGGTGAGGTACCCCAGGGCCACCAGCTGCATCCATGTGCCCAGCGAGAGGGGACCGAGGCCAGCCAGGTAGAGTCGAAATGTCGGAAGTCGCAGTGCGTCCGGGGCCCGGCGTAGCAACCTCTCGAACATCCTGTCCGGAGGTTGGCCGGTGGCCTCCGGTGGCGAGGCCAGCGGCAGGACCCCACCGGGAGCCAGGGGCTCGTCGTCAGCGGCAGGAGCGACTTTAACCGGGTCTGGCATACTCGCTGGAGGTTCTCCAATCCATTCCATCAAATAGGGGTAGACCTTGCCGACCGACCTTCTCCGTGGAAACCTGGTGAGATTGTGTGCTCCCCGTTCAAGCGACGCTGAAACCTTCTCGCGCTGGAGTGAGGATGGGGACTATCGCCGCTTGGCAGACACCGACCCGCCTCGCCCGATGCCACCGGAGCACTTTCGCGAACGGGACGAACTCTTAGGGTCCGACCCCGACAATTTTGAGTTTCGCATTCGAACCGTGGTCGACGATAGGCTGCTGGGTTTCGTAGCGGTGTCGGGCATTGAGTGGGCCAACCGAAATGGCTGGGTGGCCATCGGGATAGGGGATCCGGAGTGCCGGCGCCGCGGCTACGGACTGCAGGCGATGGGACTGCTCCTTAGATATGCCTTCCACGAGCTAGAGCTGCACCGGGTCAGCCTGGACGTGATCGCGGATAACCGAGCTGCGATCGCCCTCTACAAGCGGCTGGGATTCCAGGAGGAAGGGCGCCTTCGCGAGCGCGTCCTGCGGGATGGCGCAAGGACCGACCTCCTTTACATGGGGCTGTTGCGCCAGGAGTGGGAGTGGGCCCGGTCGGGAACCGCCGAGGGGTTGTGAGGGTGACCTCCGAACCCCCGTTCGACAGCAAGCCACAAGGTCCGCTCATCTCCGGATTTGCATTCGGGAGACAGCGCGGGGCGTCGATCCGGGCGTCGGACGAAGATCGCGAGCAGGCCTCGGGTCAGTTGGCGGAGCATCACGCCGCCGGCCGATTGACGACTGACGAGCTAAGAGAGCGAACCGACAGGGTCTATGACGCGCGCACCATCGGGGAATTGAGCTCGATCCTGTCCGATCTTCCGGGTACCACCCCCTCGGTGCCGAATCCATGGGAGGCGGCAATCGCGTCTCGACGAAGGGGCCCGTTCCCTGGATGTGCCTATGCCGGGTTTTGGGCCAGGGCTGGCGGCCTCTGGGTGGATCTGCTCGTGCTTGGGGGGATCTTTGTGGGGCTGGACCCCTGGCTCAACGCGGCCCACATCCACGATCTCGGTCTGTTGGTGGCTCCCGTCTACTTCACCGGCTTCTGGGGTACCGTGGCCAGCACCCCGGGAATGCTGCTGGTGGGGATCAAGGTGGTGCGCGGCGAGGATGGTGGTCGGCTCGGCTTCCGGCGCAGCTTTCTCCGTGGGGCGGGGTACCTACTGGACCTGGTCTCGTGCTTTGTGGGGTTTGGGTGGGCGGCCATCGACTCCCACCGCCAAGGGTGGCACGACAAGATTGCGGGTAGTTTCGTGGTCAAGAGGCGGCGCTGACTCCTGGCCCTTGTCAGACATCCCCCACTGCAGCTGAAAGCGGCGCCCGACCCGGTGCAGCCCGGCAAGAATCGGGAGACCGATCAGCAGGACCATCACGGCGTTCCCAGCTGCCCGGAAGGAGTCATAGCCCAGGGAGGTCACCAGGTAGTAGCGCAGAAAGCGGGACGCCGCGGTAAGAGGTGCTAGCCCTGGGCTCCACCCAAGCTGACCTGAACCGGCGAAGAAGGTCCAGTTCCAGATGTCCATAACCACCCCAAAGCCGAATCCGGTCAGGAGCCCCACCGCGGCAAGCAGGCCCACGTCGACAGCCCCAGGCATTCGACCACGATGCCACACACCCACAACACCGGCAGCCGCTCCCACCCAGCCCAGGGCAAAGAGTTGGTAAGGGACCCACGGACCCAGGCCGCCAGTGGCCAGCGCCGACGCCAGCAATGAACCGGCGCCGACCAGAAAGCCGAAGCTCGGGCCCATGGCGTACCCACCGCAGAGGACTAGGAGGAAAATTGGGCTGAAGCCGCCGATCCCGGTGACCAGAGCAGCCCTGAGTGCGGCGTCGGCGGCACTCAGGGCTGCCAGCAAGGACAGTGCCCTGGCGTCCATCCGTCTGGTCCCGAGCTCGAAAACCAGCAGACCCAGGACGGTACCGAGGCCGATGGCCAAAGCCGGAGTGCTCGGTGGCAGACCCAGTCCGGCGAAGGGCCACAGAAAGAGGCCGACCCCAAACAGGCTGACCAGCGGCAGGATCACACCCTGACCGTCCCGAGAGGTCTGACTCGCCGAGCCTCAGTCAGCAGTACGGTGTCCCCCACTCGCTCGGCGAATTCCAGGTCGCTGGTGGCCACCGTCACCGCCGTGCCGCCGGCGGCTAGCTGGTCCAGTGCCCTGACCAGCATCTCTCTTGCCTCCTGATCGGCGGCCCTGGTTGGTTCATCCAAAAAGACGACCGGCGGGGCTCCGACCAGAATCGCGGCCAGCGCAACCCGCTGGCGCTGGCCGGTACTGAGGTCCCGCGGGTCCCTCCCCAGGAGTTGGTCTACTTCGAACTGCTTGAGCAACGGCATCGGCGAACAGTCCAGCCCCAGCCACTTCGTCGTCTGGACCACCTCCGCCAGGACCGTCGGCTGGTGAAGGAGCGCTCCCGGATCCTGGGGCAGGTATGCCACCCGCCCAGGGAGTCGTTCGATGGACCCGCCAAGCGGTGGCAGCAACCCCGCCAGGGTTCTGAGAAGGGTGGTCTTGCCGGACCCGTTGGCTCCGGTCACACAAAGGACCTCTCCCCGTTGGCACTGGAGTCGCAAATTTTCCAGGATCGGAACGCCATGGCCAACCGCCAGGCCGTCGGTGGCCCACGCCACCTCCCCTCGGGAACTTTCGCGGCCAACTCTACCCGGCCAAACCGGCGGCCCTTGTGCCTCTACCAGTCGACCCCCAGAAAGAGGAACAATCTGGTCGACAGCTCCTGGCAGTCGGCCTGGACGGTGGTCGGAGGCGACCACCGAGGTGCCTAGCTTCAGGAGGGTTTGTAGCTGCGCCCGCAGCGCCTCCGCACCCCGTTCATCCAGCTGCGATGTGGGCTCGTCGAGCACCAGAACCCTTGGCTCCATGGCCAGCGCTCCGGCAATCGCTACCCGCTGGCGCTCCCCTCCCGAGAGCGCGCTCACCCGTCGCCCCGCCAGCTGACTGATCTCCATTGCGGCCAGCGCCTCCTCGACACGTCGGCGCACCTCCTTGGCGGAACAGCCGAGGTTTGCTGGGCCGAAGCCGACCTCCTGCTCGACCACCGGAAGGATCAGCTGCTGCTCCGGCTCCTGGAATACCAAGGAGACGCTGGTCGCCATCTGGCGGGGTGCCAATCGGCGGAGGCTACGGCCCAAGAGCTGCACCTCTCCCTCGGCTCGGCCACCGTGGAAGTGCGGAACCAGGCCATTGAGGGCCCTCAGCAGGGTGGTCTTTCCGCTCCCGGAATTTCCGGCGAGCAGGGTGAAGCCTTCACCGATCTCCAGCTCCAAAGCGACCAGGGCAGCAACTGCAGTGTCCGGGTACCAGTAGGAGAAGTGCTGGAAGCGGGCTGGGACGGTCAACCCAACAGCCCAGGGGCAAAGAGGAATAGGCAGGCAAGGACCGGCAACCAGTCGATGCTCGGAGGCTGGAGCTGGGGGTATGGCTGCCAGCCGCTGACTCGGCCCAGGAATAGCGCAAGGCCGAACAGTCCAAGACTGGTCACCGAGGCGGCGGCCACCAAAACATCCACTCTGTCCCAGGTTGGAGTCCAGGCCGGGGTGCGCCGGCCGTTGCCAAATCCGCGGGCTTCCATAGCCTCCGCCATCAGTACCGACCCCTCGATCGCGGAGAGCACCGACGGCACCGCCACGGCCCTCCAGGAACGAGGGCCGCGGGGTTTCCAGCCACGCATCGACTGGGCCTCTCTGACCGCGATGAAGCTCTGGCGGAGCCGCGGGATCAGGGTTAGGCTGGCCCCGACCGCTGCTCCGGTGCGATGGAGCTGGCGGGGAAGTGCGTCAACGACTTGCTGGGAGTCGATCACCGTGGCCATGGCTGCGCCGGCCAGCAGGCACGCCCCCAAGCCCAGCGCCACATCGACTCCGAAGATCGCACCCTCCAGGGTGAGGGGGCCACCTATCGCCGGTAGCCAGTCGGGCACCGTCACTATCACATCCTGCCCGGTGTGGCTGAGCAGGAAGTTGAAGAGGATGCCCAGCGCACATGCCGCGCCGATCCACCGCAGCAGGGGGGTGAGGCGAACCCCGGGTCGTCGCCACCGCAGCAGCAGGCCAAAGGCTGCCATCAAAGTGAGGAGCCGGTAGACCGGGTCCTCACTCCCGAGCGAGAGCAGCAGCACCGCTCCCACCCAGAGCAGCAGCGCCCGGGGGTTCACCTCGCTTCTCTCAACTGGCCTTGGGGGGCCGCGGCGGCGCCCCTGGTGTCCCCGTCCCGAAGTGCCACCCGAGGGCGTCCCCGTTGCCCAATTTGATGTCGGAGACTCCTACCTGCGCCGCCTTCCAGGGCCCTTTGCCGCTCCAGGTGAACAGCGCCCAGTAGGGCTGGCCCGAGGCGAAACAAGTGCTGTACGACTTGGGCTCGTGATCGATCTGGCAGATCGCGTCTCCGAAGCTGAAGTGTTGGATGGCGAACTCGATCCCGCTGCGCTTCATGGCGGTCTCGGCGGGGATCTCCGCCGCCGAGAAGGAGGCGCAGCTGTCGACCACCTTCTTGCTGGCCAGCTCCACCACCACTTCGACCCGATGGCTGCTGCCGCATTGATTCCCGGTTCCACCGCTGGTACCGGAGCTGGACCCACAACCAGCCAACAAAGCTGCCGCGAAAACCGGGGCCAGAATCGCGCTGGCCAACTGAGACGACCTCATCGTCTCCACCTCCGGGCGACCGAATGGACCCCACGCCAAAGATGGGCCTGCCGCCAGAGGCCGTCCTTCCCGTTGCGCGCGGGGGGTGTTCTTCACCCGCTCGGGCCGGTCTCCTGGCTCGCGGATCAGCGCCCTCAGCCGCCTTCCCAGGATCTCTCCCGGTGGCCTGATGGCTAGGACTTCCCGCTCACAGTTGCGCGACAGCTCCGGAATAGGGACCTAATCCCTCACCGGATTCCCATTCGCCCGAGGGGCTATTCAGTTGTGGAAGGAATATTAGAGCAAATGGCGACAGGTTGCGCAATCTGGGGCGCAGGTGCCGGCCCGGGTACCGGCGGACTAGCGGACCAGCCCTGGGGGAATGTTTGCCGACTCGGGCAAATGTTGCCCCAAGAGCCTGCCCCAGACGACCAGAACCAGGGAGATGGCAGCGAAGATCAGCCACATTGAAGGCCGCAGGAACGAGCCGACCAGAATCCCTCCGACACTTGGTCCTACGAGCAGACCGACCGACCATGAGAGGTTGAAAGTGGCCATGTATCGGCCGCGGGCGTGGGCCGGCGCAAGGTCGGCCACCAAGGGACCAATGGTGGAACTCAGCAGACACTCGCCGACCCCGAACACCACTGCGAATAGCCCGAGCCAGGCGGCCGCGGTCAGCCCCCGGTTCAGGCTCGCGACCTCACCGATGAGCCAGGCTGCCATCCAGGCCAGCCCCCCCAGCGACATGGCCCGAGATCGGGGCAGTCGCCTCACCGCTCGGGCGATTGGTAGCTGGGCGATGACTATGAAGCCGGTGTTGGCCGCCAGAATGAGACCGATGGCGGCGGTTGGAACCGCCAGGAACACCCGGGCGTACAAGGGGACGGCGCTGTCCAGTTGGGCGTAGGCCGCGATGACCACCACCCCATTGAAGCCGACGACCGCCATGAACCTGAGATCTCTAAGGACAGCCCGGTACCCCGCGCCCGCCGCCTGCCTGGCGGCTGGACTGCCGGAGGGAACCAGGATCACCACCAGCATCGCAAAGGCAACGAAGCTGGCGGCATCGATGAGGTAGACCGTCGTGAAGCTGGCCGCGTGGCTGGTCGAGACGATGATTCCACCCAAGATCGCTCCGATCCCGACACCCAAGTTGTTGGCCGCGTACTGCAGGGAGGCGGCTGAGGTGCGCTCGGCTCGGGTGGTGATTGCGGCCAGCATGGCCGCGATCGCGGGGAAGTAGCAACCGGCGCCGATCCCAATTAGGAGCATCGCCAGCGCCGCCGCAGGTAGGGTGGTGACGAACCCCAGGTAGCCGAATCCAGCGGTCTGGGCCAACAGCCCTGTCAGGATCAGTGCCCGGGGGCTGGTCCTGTCCACCAGTGGTCCGCCAACCACGGCCATCGCCAGGGAGGCGAGCGCCGACAGCGACAGGATCCCACCGACTTCGGGAATCGGGATGCCCCTGACAACATGCAGATAGATCGAACCGTAGGGCATGACAAAGCCGTTTCCCAGCGCGGAGACCGCGCCTCCTGCGACCACGGTCCAGACTCGCGGCGGAAGGTCTGGTCTCAGGCCGCGCAGATACCCGGCGGTGGATCCCAGCACGCCACCGCTGGCGCCTAGCGTCTCCGGGTCGAACTCTTGCAGCTGGGTGTCCTCCGTGAAGGAGAGGCCAATACCGAGTCTCGGATCCCCGGTGGAGGGTCGCTGAGGCGGAAGGCGTATGCCGCAGCAGTCACCGGCAAGCCAGGGTCGGGCGACCAATTGGGAGCCGGGCGCGCTGGCCATCATCGCCGACGGTGGTGCATGGTTCTGTGAGCGGGTTGGGGGAGTTCGGAGATCGGCCCTCCCCCAACCCACCGACTCGATGGGCTGGACGGCCCGGTCGCCGCAGCCCCCTCCAACCCCTCATTCGGGTGGCTCGGCACCCATCGCCGCAGCGTCCTCGGCGTGGACCCGAAACAGCAACTTGTGCATCTGTCGGGTGAGCTGCAGCCGCTCTTCCTCCAGCCGGTGGCGTCGCCGGGTCTGGTGAATCAGATGGAGGGTTCCGCCTGCGGCGATGCATGCTCCGATGTCACTGGTCACGTTGGTGTAGTTACCGCCGATCAGCTCGGCCTTGGCACTCACGGCCACCCCCACCAGAGGGAGGATGACCAGGTACAGTCCCAGTCCCAGCAAGAAGAAGATGTGGGGCTTACTGGCCAGGACCCGGGGGACAAATCCCAGGGCGCGATCCAGCCGGGACTGGGGTACGGCCAGATCGGCTAGGGAATCGAAGTCGGAGCTTGAACCATCTGGACTGTCTGGCACGGCACATCTCCTTGGCAAGCCTCACCTCTTGGCGGGGCCGGGCCCCAGCTACCTCCGCCGGTGGGCTGTGGCGAAAGGTGCCCCCAATCCTAGTTGCGCTGGGATGGCCGGTAGAGCGCTCCCGACTGAGCGCTAATAGAAGACCTGAGCGAGCCGGTAAAGCTCCTCGGGGACCTGTCGCTGTCCCGCAGCCACCTCGGAGAGCTGTGCTATCGCCACCTGGTCTCCGCGCTTGACTGGGATTTGTCCGAACCGCCCTTCGCGCACGAGGTCATATCCAGCGGACCCGACTCTCGTGGCCCAAATCCTGTCGTAGGCGGTAGGGGCTCCGCCGCGCTGGGTGTAGCCGAGAACCGTGACTCTGGACTCGAAGCCGGTCTCAGCCTCAATCTGGTCGGCCAGCTGGGGTCCAACGCCACGGCGACTCAGCAAAATGTGCCCGAAAGCGTCGCGGGGACCACCGCCCTCCCCCCCGTCCGTCAGCCCGGCGATGCTCGCCCCCTCGGCGACCACCACGATGCTGAAGTCGCGTCCCCGCTGGCGCCTGGTGCGCAGGTGGGTGACGATGTCGTCCAGACCGACTGGGAACTCCGGAATCACGATCATGTCCGCTCCGCCGGCCAGCCCTCCCATCACGGCCACCCAACCAGTGTCCCGGCCCATCACCTCAACCACCATCACTCGGTGGTGCGCTGCTGCGGTCGTGTGCAGCCGGTCCAGCGCTTCCGTGACGATGGCCACCGCGCTGTCGAAGCCGATGCAGTACTCGGTCAGCTGGAGGTCGTTGTCCATGGTCTTGGGCACACCAACGACCGGCAGCCCACGGTCCGCCAGCGCCCGGGCAACGGAGAGGGTGTCGTCGCCGCCCAGGGTCACCAGTGCGTCGAGACCGGCCTCCTGAAAATGGGAGATGACCGAGCTCATCGCCTCGGCGTCAGACAGGGGGTTGACCCGAGAGGTGCCAAGGATGGTGCCGCCCACCGCCAGGATGCCAGACACCTCGTGGCGATCCATCGGGCGCAGCCCACCAGGTTCGACCAGCCCGGCCCAACCGTTGCGGACTCCCAAGACCTCGCCCCCATCCGAGATCGCGCGACGCGCCACCGCACGGATGGCGGCATTGAGTCCCGGGGCGTCCCCCCCACCGGTCAGTATTCCAAGTCGCATCGGCACTCTCCCCTAAGTCTCCCGGGGTCAGCCCCCATCTGAGCATAGTCTCCGGCAGAGCGCCCGACCTAAGCTGAGATACCCACCACGGACCCCACCGCGGGTGGTTTCACCTGGCCCTCCTTGGGGTTACCGCCCTGTCGGTGATGGGGCAAGGCATCCGAGCATGGATGTCAGCCATCAATCGGGAGCAGGCGAGGGAACATCATGGCAGCAGCCGGCGAAAACATGGAGCGGCAATCTACCCGGGAACCCGGGATGTGGGTGATGGGGGTCGCCATCGCGGCGGTCTTGATCTCGGCGGCGGTGCTTGTGGGCGGTTACGCCTCCGGATGGGGGGGACACCTTCGAATTTCCCAATCGGCGCTGCCCGTGTCGGCTTCCACCGGGACTGCCAACGCCACCTTGAACCTCACCATCGTGACCGGCCAGATGATGGGGTCAGGTGCCCTGGGCCCCGCCTATGTTCCCAGCGACTTCACGGTTCCCGCGAATTCCACCGTAAAGGTAACCGTGATCGACTTTGACAATGCGACCCCCCTGACCGGCCCGTTCACCAAGTACGCGAAGGTGACCGGGACGGTCGGCGGAACCATGGGGGTCCAGGCGATCAACCCGCTGGCGCCCAACACCGTGGTCGGGAAAGTCCACAAGATGAGCTATCTGGCACCGGCGCTTGTCGCCCACACTCTCACGATTCCCCGGCTTGGAATCAACGTGCCGATGGCGGGAGAGTCGCGGATCACGTTCGTGATCCGCACCGGTCGGGCTGGGGCATATCAGTGGCAGTGCATGGATCCCTGTGGCGGTGGGGCTAGCGGTCTGGGCGCCCCCATGGGGGACCGGGGGTACATGGCGGGCACCATGACAGTCACCGGATGAACCATCTTCCCGGGCCCGATCTAGAGTGCCCGGGTCACCTTGCCCTTCGCGACCGGGCCGGGGAAGCCTTGAAAGAGGACCTTCCTCGGCCTCTGGTCGAAGGGTCCGGAGAGCACTCGGGAGGAGCGCCGCTCTCCTACTCGGTCTTATCAGAGGTGGTGGCCGGCGGGACCGCCGCGGTTCACGGAGATTCCTGGGTGGTGGAGTTCGACGCCAGCCGCGACTCTCACCTCGGGGTCCTGGCCCCGCCGACCTTCTCGCCGCCGCCCTGGCCGCGTGCCTTTCCAAGAACATAGAGCGCTTCTCAGAAATACTTGACTTCAACTACAGGAGCGGTCAGGTCGCGGTCGAGATCACGCGCCAAGAGTCCCCGCCCAAGGTGATCTCCGCCTACTACAGGATCCAGGTGGACAGCTCCGAGCCGCCGCGACGTTTGGAGCTACTCCATCACAACCTGATCAAGTACGGCACGATCACCAACACCCTGGCGGCTGTCTTGGAATTGCCAGGTGAACTGCATCGGCATTCCGCTGCTGGTTGGCCTCAATAGGGGCCGGCACCAGGGTTCACAAAAGACAAGAAATGCCCCGACGAATCACCTTTTGGGTCCAAGCCTCTCCATCGCGGCCTCAACCCTAAGATCCGCCTCCGCCATCACTGCCTTCAGTGGGCCTTCGGGGGAGAGGTCTTCAACAACGGTTGGGCTTAGCACATGCACCTGGACCCGGCTTCCATCTGCTCTGACCACAACCGAGCAGGGCAGCATGACGCCGACCTCCGGACTGACGGAGAGTGCCCGATCCGCCAGCTGTGGGTTGCAGATCCCAAAGATCCGGTAGGGCGTCACCTCTTTCTGCAGCTTCGAACGCATGACTTGCTGGATGTCGACCGTGGTCAGAAGCCCAAAGCCCTCCTCTCGGAACGCCTCCAGCACCTGATCGCAAGCCCGCTCGAACTCGGCGTCCAGTGCGAAGGTCTTCACGAATTTCATGGCTACTTCCATCTTCTGTTCCAATGGCGGCGCGCTCAGCGTCAGCTGACCCAGATCCTACGCCCGGGGTCTGAGTCACGCTCCATTGGTTGGATCTGCGCGCTATCAGCCTGCCCTGGCCAGCATCTCGGAGAACCGATGCTCCGGCTGTCGTCCATGCATGGACTGGTGTCAAGGAAAACCGCTTGGGCGTCATCTGGAGCGAGGGCTTTCTCCGTCGGCTACGACAGCCCGGCCTCCTGGATGGGCGCAGCTCAAATTGTTGCCGTCGCTCTTGCCAACCCCAGAACGAGGCACAGGATCTGCCGACCCCAGTGGCAGATGGGGGCAGGAGGATCTGGAAGGCGGACCAGAGGTAGAGCCTGCCAGGGTGTCGCGACGCGACTC
>DAHVDN010000040.1 GCA_027313505.1 Candidatus Dormiibacterota bacterium | reverse complement strand
GGCAACTCCCAGCTGCCGCCGTCAGGACGGGCGACCCGCTCCAGCCAGCGATGGGTCGCCAGCTTGCTGCGGGGCGCCAGCACCCGGTTGGCCACCAGCGCGAAGCAGCGCTCCGCGGTCTCCCGGTCGGTGGCCTCGGTCAGCACCCGGTCCAGTCCCAACTCCCGCCAGAGTTCCCCGCACAACCACATCCCGCCGTAGTCCAGCGCGGAGTCCGGCGCCACCGAGGAGGGATCCAGCAACGGCGTCGCCGACAGCTTCTGCAACGTCTGGATCAGTGCCGGGAGGTGGGGTCGGACCTGCTCCTCCCGCCCCAGATGCCCCAGCACCCGCTGCCGCACCTTGCCACTCTTGGGGTCGCGGTGTCCCTCGACCAAGTCCAGGTAGACGCGCTCACCACGGACGACCCGGCGCAGGTACATCGCCCCCGATCATGCCACAACCCAAGGCCATTTGCAACTCAACTGCATACGGGTGCCACGTACCACAACACTTTTGGGCTCTGAAATCGGCGCCCGCTGCCTCAATCGCCGGCTTTTCGAACTCAGGCCCGGCCCGCGGATGCCCCTCGGCCCCCCCTTTTGGCCCCCGCGCGTGTCAAAGTCGGGCTCAGGCGGACCACCTACCCGATTTGACAACATCTGGGAAGGGTGTCAGCTCTCCAGTACCTGGGCCTGGCATGCTGTAACGCCCGCGGCAGTGATTCGTGGCAGGTCCGGCCGGTAGCCGAAGTTGATGGTCCTTCAAGGGACGGGTTGATAAACATCAGCCGACCAGCGAAGCTCGTCTTGCACACGATTTGCCATGCGCCGTGTACCCATCCCGACCGGCGTGTCAGCTCACCTTCCAAGGACCGGCCCAGCGTCACCGGGACCAGCACCGCCGAAGCACCGGTTGTGGCTAGGTGGCGAGTGGGTGTCAACGGTCAAATTCAAAGGGCCCGTTTGGTCGTCTTGTGGGGTCGGCATGAGCTGTTAAGTCCTGCTGCAGCTCCGCAGCTGTGCCAGAGCTTCTCCTGGGCCCGCTGTCAACGGTTACGTGGCGACGGCAGTGTTGGGCTGCCAGTGGTTTCTCGGTCCAGGATGGGCCCCGGCCGGGGCGCTGTTCCCCATTCTCTGGATGGATGAGGGCATCGGAGATCGCAACCGGCTCCCCGCCTGGCTGAGTGCCAAAGATGGTGAGGGGACCGTCGCGCTGGGGCCAAGCTAGGCCGAGGTGGCTCGGCTCGTTTAGCGTCTTTTCTTGTACGAGGGGCTGGGGCTCCGCAAGGTGCCCGAAAGGCTGACGCTTCTCAGCTACCCAACCCCTTGCGGTGTCAGCCACCAGCAACCGACCGGTCGTGATGCAGGGCTGGCTTCGCAACCCGGCAGCTCGAGGTAGGTTCTGCCAGTTTCGGTCCAAGACGTGCCAGCCCAAGGTCCGGGGGAGGCCGGTCCTCGCAACCGCCCGGCGCCGGCTGATATATCCCCGCGATGGGTCAGTCAGACTGCTCCTGATATGGAAGCGTTTGTCAAGGGCTTCGGCTGATGAGGGCAAGCGAGCGATTGGTCGCGGGATGCCCAACGCGGGAAGCGCAGCCGAGGTCAGAGAGCAGCGACGGTCATCACTCTGATATTCGCGGGTCAGCTTGCGCTGGTGCCGCATGACAGTGAGTCGTCGCCGAGCTGCCTCGGACTGAATACGCGGGTTGGTCACCGCACAGTAGCACCGAGGGTTCTCGGCCCATGTGCCATCCTCGGCAGCGCTCCCCGCGTTGGAGCTGATGATCATGCTGGCGCCGTTACCTCCACCGCTTGGCCGATCGCCCACACGAAGCCGAGGAGCTCCCGGCCCACCGCGCTGAGCGCTCGCTGAGTCCCGATCCGCATCGCCAGGTGGCGGTACTTGTGGTGCAGTCGCTGTTGGCACTTCCAGCTGATCGCGATCACCGCCGGCGGCAACCCTTCCTGGCGGGCTCGCAGCGTGGGGCTCACCCGGGGCTGGAGGCGAGAGTGGTGGGCCGACTCGCCCACGACCCGCCGCAGCCCGTGGTTGCCGGTCTTCGTGAGGTGACCGCGGCGGGTCGAACCACCGCTCGAGTGCTCGCTCGGGACCATGCCGGCGTAGGCCATCAGGGCTCCGGCGCTCTCGAAGCGACGCAGGTCGCCGGCTTCGGCCACGATCGTCACCGCTGTCAGGTAGCCGACTCCTCGGAGAGCCTGGAGGGCCCTGACCACCGCCGCGTGCCGGTTCTTGCTCCCGGCCTCGAGCAGCGCTGCGTCAAGCCGCCGGATGCGCTCGATACCGCCGCGGATCTGGGCGAGGTAGTCGTCGTAGGACACCTGCGCGGCCGCGTCACCGAAGGTGACCGTATTCAGCCAGGCCTGGTGCTTCGCCGACCACGCTCGGCCGACACTCGGCGGGGCTGTGACCCCGCGGCGGATCAGCATCTTCCCGAGCCGGTGCTTGGCCCTGAGGAGGTCGGATCGAGCATCGTCGCGGGTCCGCACCAGATCGCGGAGCGCCTCGTGGGCCTCATCGGGAACCCAGACCGCCACCAGGTCGCCGCTCCGCAGCAGACGGGCCAGTTGGTTGGCGTCGCGCCGATCCGTCTTCACCCGGTCTCCGGGGCGGTGGGGGATCAGGGACGGCGCCACAACCATGCACGAGATGCCCAGGGCGGTCAACTGGCGGTGGATCGCGTAGCCGGTTGGGCCCGCCTCATAGGCCACCCGGAGTTCACTTCCGTCGTGTCCCAGCCTCTCGATCAGCTTGCGGATGGCCCCAGGGTCGTTGTGGATGGCACCGTGATCCACCACCGAACCGTCCTGGTCGGCGATCGCCACCGCGATCGTCTCCTTGCTGGTGTCGAAGCCGACGTACCGAATAATCTGGGACATGGGGCTGGCCTCCAACGATGTGGCTCTGTTCGGGGCGTGTTTCATCCACCTGAGCAACCCACGATCCTCGTTGTGCCGCCCCTTCTCAACTCTGGGCGCCTGGCTTCCATGCTGACTGACCTGACGGGGAGACCGGTGCGCGGCTATTCGGGTGAGACCGGTGCTTCTAGTAACCGGCCCTCGTCCTCCGTCGGTGAACGGTGATTGGGACCCTCCGGCGGTGACCGGTGATAGGGGATCAGCAGACGTGCGACGAAGGGCGGCGAGGACCCCGGTGAGGTCGTCTATCCACAGCAGGAGGGCGGCATGAGCGTAGTCGGGATCGACATCGGAAAGAGCCAGCATGTGGCGGCGGTGTGCCGGGACCAAGCCCAGGAAGCGGAGCACGGGGTACTGCGTTTGGGGTCGGGTCGGGGCGGCTTCGAGCTGCTCGATGCCTGGATGGGCCGGCAGGGAGAGGTATCGCTGGTGGTGATGGAGTCGAGCGGCCACTACTGGATGCCGCTGGCCAGCCACCTGAGGTCCCAGGGCCGGGCAGTGGCGGTGGTGAACCCGCTGCGGGCCAAGTACTTTGCCAAGAGTCGGCTGCAGCGGACCAAGAGCGACCCCGCTGACGCGCGCATGCTTGCAGTGCTGGGTATGAGCACAAGACCGACCCCAAGAGAGCCGCTGCAGGGGAGTGAGTTGCGCGAAGCGTCCCGCTTCGTGATGACCTTGGTCCAGGAGCAGGCGAAGGTCTGCCAGCGGTTGCAACGCCTGATCGACCTGGCTTTCCCGGAGCTGAGGGACACCTTCGAGGATCCCAGTTGCGCCAGCGCCCTGGCAGTGCTGCGGATGGCTCCCACCGCGGCGGCGGTGCGACGCAAGCGGGTGGCGAGCCTGGCGGCCGTGAAGGCCCCCGGGGGAAAGCGCAGTCTTGGTGCCAAGAAGGCGATCGAGCTCAAGGCGCTCGCGGAGCGCTCGGTAGCGCCGCCAGAGCTGGAGGCGCAGATGGCCTTCGAGATCCCGATTCTGATCGCGCAGTACGACCTGCTGGAGAGCCAGATACAGCAGGCTGAGGTACACCTGTCGTCCCTGCTGGACGACGACGTGTCCCGGCGGCTGCAGTCCATCCCTGGGGTGGGCCCGGCCACCGCGGCCACTCTGATGGCCGAGATTGGGGACATCTGGCGCTTCGATGACGTCGACCAGCTGCTCGCCTATGCCGGGGTGCACCCGCGTGAGGCCAGCTCAGGGCAGAAGGGCAGCAACCCGGAGACCAGCTGGCACATGGCCAAGACGGGCAACACCCACCTGCGGACCGCCGTCTACCGTATGGCCCTGGTTGGTACCCAACACAACCCGGTGATTGCCGCCCACTACAGGCGCAAGCGCGAGGCGGGCAAGTCCAAGATGAACGCCCTGGGCCACTGCATGAGCAAGTCGCTCAGCTTGGTCTGGGGGGTCTGGCGCAACGGCCAGCCCTTTGACCCTGGCTACCAGGCTTGACAAGACCCTATGGGACCTGATTCAGCGGGCCGACAACGCCACCCTCGGCACCGGGCACAACCTGCGCCCGGCGCTGGAGGAAATGCACAGGGTGTAGTTCGACGGCCAGCCGGCTCCAATCGGCAGTTCACCTCCTCTCCCCCCACCAGACGGCCATCTCCCGGGCCTGCGACGCCCCTGAGCCCGCCCGCTACGCGAGCCTCAACCCCCCGCCCCGCCCACTTCACCTAGAGATACAAGTTGCGCTTCCATCCGCGGGCCGCCGCGGGCCTCATCCACTCCGTACCCAACCTGATCGCTGCTATCCAGGCCTACCTCGACGCCGACAACGCCAGTCCCCGTGCCTTCGTGCGGACCGCCACCACCCAGGAGATCCTGACCGAGGTTCGGAGGGGACGCGGAGCTCTTCAGTGACTCACCACTCAAAACCGTGACACTAGACTAGTGGCGACGACTGTCCGGGAACTGGAGCCCTCCCCCATGCAGCACGCACGGCCCGCCGCCTCGCGAGCAGCACTCTACCCATGGCTCCAGGGATCGCCGACTCCGACGCGCCGCCCCCCTCTCGGCCCACGATACTTCCCGCAACGACCCCCTCGCGCGGCAACACTCGGCTAGACTGTACTTCACATTGACTACTCCGAATCTCGCGGCAGACGCCACCAGAAGGTCAGGGGCCAAGTTTGCCCCACTGTCTCCCCCAACTCTTGGGGCGACCGCCCTGGAAGCCCTACGGGCTTCTATACTCCAGGGCCGCTTCCAGCCGGGTGACCGCTTAGTGGAGTCCACGATATCCAGGGAGCTTGCAATCAGCCGGGGGCCGTTGCGCGAGGCCCTCAACTTCCTGGAGAAAGAGGGCTTGGTAGAAAGCATCCCGCGACGCGGTAAGTTCGTCGTACAACTCACCCGACGAACCCTGGATGAGACGTACAGGCTAAGGCGAATACTCGAAGCTGAAGCTGTTCGTCTCCTCGTGAGCCAACTCTCGTCGCGCGAGGAGAGAACACTCCAGCTGGGAATCAAACGGATGAAGGACGCGGTCGGGCAGGGCGATCCGCTGCGCCTCGCTCTCGCTGATCTTGCTTTCCACGATTTGATTTATGAGCTAGCTGGCGACGCCCTACTGCTGCGCGTATGGCGTGAGAACTTCGCCGGTACGCTCCGGCTACTCATCAATCTGACTGGTCGCACGCACCCGCTAGCGGCCACCCTGGATAACCACCGAGCTCTCGTCGCTGCCATCGTGAGCAGAGATCGGAACAAGGCTTGCCGCTTAGCGCAAGAGCACGTCGATGATGCATGGAATCGCGCCCGCCTCTCATTTCCCGCAGCTGGGCACGTCAGCTGACCGTGGCTGGGCGACCACCGGGCGGGCCTTGGTTCTGCCCCAATCAAGCGCCGAGACGCACGCTCTCCCTGCGCACCGCCCACCCGACTCAGAGCGTCCACACTTGCTCTCATGTACCTGAACCGCTCCCACAGCCGCCACACTCATGCCGCGAGAGGTGGACTTCCCACTGCGGGTGTGGGACCTCCTACTTGGCCCTCGAAACTCCGATGCGCATGAATGCACCAGGTGCATGGTGCACAGCACGGTGGGCATTTCGTGACTGAGGTCTCCCGCGGAAGCGCAAGCCTAGCATCGCTCAAAAGGGGCTAGAGCGTTATTCCTAACAAGTCGCGTCGGCTGTCTACCTGATTGGGGCTGAGATGCCAGGTCCTCGCTCGATTCCCATGTGCGACCTACGAGCGCAGTATATCTCAATTCAAGCGGACATCGACGCTGCCATCCGATCAGTAATCCGGTCAGGGGAATTCGAGCGCAGCGCACTGCTATGGGACTTCGAACGGCAGTTCGCCCACGCTTGCCACCGCACATACGCCATAGGAGTGGCCAGCGGTCTTGCGGCACTTTTTCTCACTCTCAAGGCCCTAGGTGTAGGCCCAGGGGACGAAGTCATCACCGTGCCCAACACCGACATTTCCACGTGCGCTGCGATACGCCACTGTGGCGCCACCATAGTGTGGGCAGACGTCGATCCCGCGACTCACAATATCGACGATCGGTTGGCAGAGGGGCTGATTACCGAACGTACGCGGGCCATCGTCCCGGTGTCCATGTACGGTCTTCCGGCCAGCCTGCCTCGGCTGCAAGAGCTTGCGTCGACTTCTGGGCTCAAGTTAGTCAGCGATGCGGCACTGGCGTTCGGAGCCACACTTTCGAGCCATCCGATCGGTGCCTTCGGTGATGCAGCTTGCTTCAGCTTCGCGCCTACAAAAGTTCTAGGCGCCTACGGGGACGGCGGCATCATAGTCACCGACGACGCAGACCTGGCGGATGCCGCACGGAAGCTAGCCGGATATGGCGAAGCGGATCCCAAGGACATGGCCGACAAAGATGGCACGCTATGCCTACGTGTAGAGGGATACCACGAGCACCTTGACGTCATACAGGCCGGGGTGTTGCGGGCGAAGCTCGCTTATGTTGACGCTTGGGTGCGTAGGCGGAACCAAGTCGCAGACCGCTACAAGCAGATCCTTGCCCCATACTCGCTCAAGACGCAGCACGTGCCTCGAGGTTACACCCATGCCTATCGCAGCTTCGTCGTACAAGTCCCGGACCCTTCAGGAGCCGTGGAATGGCTACGAGCTCACGGGGTCACTTCTCAGCGCTTGTACGCCCCCCCCTTGCACCTTCAGCCAGCCTACGCTGACATGGGCTACGGGCCAGGCTCGTTTCCTGTCGCCGAGTCCCTGGCTCATTCCCTCCTCTGCCTCCCCATCTATCCAGAGCTCGCCGACGCAGAGGTGGATTTCGTCGGCACACAGCTCATCTCATACCTCGGCAGCGTCGACACCTAGGGCCATAGCGGAGTAGTTGATCTAAGTCCGGTCCTTGAGCGAGTAGTGGAAAGCCATTTCGCCCCCGCGGTAGCTGGTCTGGCTGTCGCGGGAGGGCTCGCAGGCTGGAGTTCCACAGTCAGCCAGCCGTTCGGTGTCCAACTTGGATGAAGCATCACACCACCCGGACGCCAAGCCCAAGTCGGCACCTGTTGAGTACGAACCCGGCCCACACGAGCCGCGCTCTCTCAACCGGCCTGGAGTGGCCACCTATCACTACTGATCAGCACGTCCAAATAGCCAAGGGTCGCTCACCTCAACCCCCGCGATTCACTGACACTATGGCCCTGTGCCAGTCGCCACAGATCGAATCGTCCACCAGTGTCCTCCGCTCCCGATTCGGTAGCAAGTACCACGAAGCCCTTGGCAAGCTCCATGGGATCACGCCAAACCGCGCGCAACTCCGCTGGATATGTTGACATCGACATCGGCGTTCGCATCGGCGCTCCTGGTGTTACAGAAACCACCGTGATCCCGGCTGGTGCTAGCTCCAGCGCGAGGGTCTTGGTAAGCCCCTCCAGCCCGAACTTCGATGGACAATACGCGCTCTCCCCTACGAAGCCCTCCACCCCTGAGCGCGAAGACACATTTACAATCAGGCCCCGGCCACCCTGCTTCATCACGGGCACCGTGAACCTGCACATCAGGAACGCAGACCGCAGGTTGGTAGCCATTACCCGGTCCCACTGTTCGATCGGCGTGTCTTCTATTGGGCATACGACAATGATTGCTGCGTTGTTGATGAGAAGGTCGACGCGGCCGAAGCGGTCGATCACGCGTCGCATTGCTCCGTCTACCTGGCTCTCGTCAGCAACGTCAGCTCGGACGCAGTCGATAGACAGCCCGCGGGCCTCACTCGTGGCTGCCAACTCATGCAGCTCATCTACCTTGATTGACAGCCCGACCACTGACGCTCCTGCCTCGGCCAATGAAAGGCAGGCGGCCCGGCCAAGTCCGGCTCCCGCGCCCGTGACCACTGCTACCCGCCCGACCAGGCCCATGCCTGTACCGTTCGACATCCTTCGCCCTATGCCGCCAGGTGCAGCAGGTCAACGACGTTTCGGCTCTCGACAAGGTGGACGGATAGCGACTCGTCCCCGGCTGCAATTAATGGTGTGATACCGGGCCCGTATCCACTTCTTGGGCTGTCGCCGTGAGAGACCACTCCTACGGTCACCGCGCCTCGAAGATACCCGTTACCCCAGCGGCAGTCGTAGTCTGAAATTGCGACCACATCACCTAAGCGCAGGTCAGTCAGTCCATGATCGGCTAGGGCACCAAGGTCCTCGGTCTGGATCTGAACAGAGCCCGACTCGCTCCCGAGCCCCGCGCCTGCTCCAGTCAGGTGACACGGCACGATCGCCCTAACCCGTACGCTCACCCGGCCGCGCCCACCATCCTCTACCTCCAGCGCGTCTAGCAACTCTGGGGACACACTCTTGAGTTGGATCAATGGCTTATCGGTAAGGGCAAGACTGCGCCCTAATGCCCTGACCGTCACCCGGTCGCCGAGTGCAAGCTTCTCTATGACCTGCTGCGGAAAGTGGATGATGACATGCTCGGCAAAGCGGCCGCTCTTTCCGACCACGACTCCAGATGCACCCATCTCGGCGCCTGACGTCACTTTCGCCACGTTGCCGACGCAGGCCAGAGTCTTCAGAGCCTGATTCGCACCATCCTGGGGATTGCGGATGCTCACTCCCGGTTGAACCATATCCGCCAGCCAACCCAGCGCACGATCGCCCATCCGCACGTTGTACACGATCCCTCCCGGCGCGGGAAGAAGGTATGGACGGCCGTCGCTAGCGATTTGATACGGTGAAGCGGGCAACGGTGGCAATTCTGGAGAGGCAATTACTCCCTGCACAGCGATACCCACGAGTTGCTCCCGATTGTCTGACAGCACTACCTGAACCTCCACTACCTCGCTTACTCTCTCGGATCACGACTGCCGTGCACGACCAAGTCACCGCCGGGCAAACGAGCTAACTCGTGTTGAGCTGCGCCTGGCCTCCAGTTCCTGCTTGGACCTGATCCCCAGCTTGAGCGCAATATTCGCGTCCGGATCGATCACCGGCACGAGGCTCCCAGCCGTGGTAGACATCAGGTCCAGCACCCCCGGGCCATGGCCCGTCCATGCAGAGTCGCCATGGATGATGAGTCCGATCGTCATCGCACCGGCTCGGTAGCCTCTGCCCCAGGTGTGGTTGTGGTCAGGCACCACTACAATGTCGCCAATGCGCAGCCTATCCAGTCCGAGCTCGCTGAGCTCCTGGCGGTCTCCCGTCATGAAATCCTGATCGACATAGTCGGCGTTCAACTCCCCGCCTGATCCCATGAAACGCGCCGGAATCTCACCAACGACGGGTACACTCAGTTTGGCCCCGCCAACTGGCTCGACACCAATCGCCTCCAGTAACCTCGGGCTCATCTTGTGCACCACCACATCTGGGTAGTCCAACAGTCGCAAGCCCAGCCCGACCGACCTAATCTGTATCCGATCTCCTATTGCCAACATCTCAATCGCTTCCGGGGGAAAATCCACCAGTACGTGAGCATGCTCGCCACTGACTACGCCCCGCACTCCCGAGCAAGCACCAGACGTGACCACCGCCTCGTTGCCTACGCAAACCATGTAGTGTAGTGCGTGCTCGGCCCCGGGATCAGAGTTGCGCATCGAAACGCCCGGCTCAAGATGGTCCCCCTCCCATCCAAACGCTGGATCACCGACGCGATGGGTGAAGCAAATACCACCCATCCCCAGGGTGACTGCCGGGACGCCCTCGGAATCTACCTTGTACGGATTGCGGTCCGCTGCCGGCGGCCACACTTCACCACTGATAGCGGCCTCAACCAAGTCACCTGCGTTGGTTCTGATCATCTCTACCTCCCCGCACTGTCCAACCCACGTCTCTTAGCAGCAAATGCCACGACATCGGCGAGAACATCGGCCAGCTGCTTCTCTCGTGCGCCACCTGACCCTCCTCCGATGTGTGGAGTAAGCACAGTCCGAGGATGAGAGATCACGTCGCCCTGACCCGGCCACGGCTCATACTCGAATACATCCAAGCCAGCTCCAGCAATGCGGCCGGCGCTCAGCGCATCTCCCAGTGCACTCTCGTCCACAAGCGGACCGCGTGCGACGTTGACGAGGTAAGAAGTGGGCTTCATCATAGCCAGCTGTCGCCTGCCTATCATATGGCGCACCTCATTGGAGTAGGGCAGGCAGAGGACCACGAAGTCCGCCGCTTGCAGTAGGCCTTCGAATGATGCCCACTCGATCCCTAAGCGAGCCTCCTCACTCGCCGCCAGCCGTACTCGCTTGAAGTACAGTACGCGCATGCCAAAGGCACGTGCGCGTTGCCCTACCTCCGATCCGATTTCGCCAAATCCAACAATGCCGACTGTCCGCCCGCTCAGTTCAAAGACATCCGGTAGCCGCATCCACTGAAACGCGTGCTTCGACTGAGTAGTTGCGCACGGCTCTAGGCCGAGCGCGCGATATGCGCGACCGGCGACCTTTTGGTGGCCCTCGATGATCCGCTTTGAAAGGCAAAGCATCAGGGCAATGGCTAGCTCTGCCACTGCTACGCATCCCATCAGGTGCGTCGTCTGCACTTCCACCCGGGCCTGCGCTGCTGCGCTGCGATCCACTAGCTCGTCGCGTACTCCATAGACCTGAACCAATTCCAACCTTGGACACAGTTGAAGCAGATGCCGACCCACTCGTGCGCGGCGCGATACAATGGCTTGGCTAGTACGGAGCCATGCACGGTCAGCGTCTTCAACTTCGTCACCCAGAAGACGCACTCGATCCAATGAGTACCCGGCTGGAAGGAGGGATCGGCCCAGGGCCAAGTCGGCGTCAGAGAGCTCACCAACCCAGCTGAGGCGCACGTCCACGCCCAACCCCTCAAGCACTGGGTCGCAACACGTCTCGGATCCGCTCGAGTGCCTCTTCCAACTCGCTGACGGGCTGAAGCCAGGACATCCGCAGGTAGTCCGTCCAGCGAGGGCCGAAGGCGGTTCCCGGGAATATCAATACCTTCCCGTCAAGAAGTAGGGACCTCGACAGGTCGTAGGCGCTCCGCCCTATGGATGATGCATCCACGAACACGTAGAAGGCGCCCATCGGTGGACCATACGCGAAACCCAGTCCGTCGAGGCCATCAAGGACCACTTTGCGCCTCTGTCGGTACGTTTCGAGGTAGTCGTCTAAAAAGGCCGTGGGCCCCCTAAGGGCCGCCAGTCCGGCGTACTGAGAAATGACTGGCGGTGGCCCACTGAGTATCCGCTTGAGGGCCTGTGCGCGCTCCATGACTGGGACCGGCCCAGCCAGGTACCCCAGCCTCCACCCCGTCATACAGTAAGTCTTCGAAAAGCCATTGACAGTCACAGTCCGCTCAGCCATCCCTCTGAGCGAAGCGACGCTGACGTGCCGGGCCCCATCATAAAGGAGTTTCTCGTAAATTTCGTCTGAGATGACCATCAAGTTGTGCTTGATCACAACCTCACGAATCTCCTCAAGATTCTGACGCTTGAGGACGCCTGCCGTGGGATTGCCGGGCGAGATCAACAGCACAGCTCGGGTACGCGGCGTTACCAGCCGTTCCAAATCGCTTGCGTGGACTTGAAAGCCATCCTCGCGGTTAGTGGGTACCAGTGCCAAGCGGGCTCCGGCCATTGCGATAGCTACGTCGTAGGACGTGTACCGTGGATCTGGTACCAGGATCTCATCACCAGGGCGCAGAAGCGCCTGGACGGCGAGGTATACGGCTTCCTGGCCGCCTGTCGTAACCACGATCCCGTCTCGACCTTCAACCTCTATCCCGTTCTCCACCTTGAGCTTTTCCGCTATCGTGTCTCGGAGTTCCGGCAGGCCAGCCAACGGGGAAACTGTTCCCCCATGTTCTGCGATCGCCTGCTTACCAGCCATCACCACGTGAGGCGGCGTGGGGAGATCGGGGTCGCCACGGCCCAGTGCTATAACCCCTGACAGTCGGCCGGCAAGCTCCATGAGCTCATACCGCTGCCTGGTCCCTTCCTCTACGAAGCTTCTACGGGGCACCATGGTGCCCGGAGTCGAGTCAGCCATCAACACCCTCCCCCGCCTTGGGAAACAGGCTAGCAGCGATGCGAGTCGCCGCACCCAACATAACGGCCTCCGGCTCACTCAGCGTTACCCGTAGGGCTCCGGGTACGCCCACCGGGGCGCCGGCCTCAACCCGCACGCCAGCTTCACGAATCAGCGTCTCGATGACGTCCGCCTCCGCACCCCCCACCGGGAGAAATATGTACTGCCCGGCAACCCTCAGGTTCGCTGCCTGGCCGTAAGCGGAGAGCCCCGTTGAGAACGCCGCGGCGCGGGCCGCCAGGACGGTACGGGTAGCCGCAAGGGTCACTTCCCCAGACTGCAAAGCTCCCAATGCGGCGTATTGCCCTAATGCTGGAGCGCAAATGCTCAAAGCCTGCATCAAGTCCGTCATGGTGCCTATCAGCGACGAAGGGCCCGCGACATAGCCTACTCGCCAGCCTTCCAAGTTCCAAGCGGAGAAGTCCCCGATGACCACAGAGGCGGCGGCGCCTGCACGCGAGACGTCCGACTCAGTGCTGTCATGCACGGCAGGCAAGAAGTCCGCGAGCGCCTTTACCTCGAGCAAGGGCACACCTTGGTCGTGGGCGCATTGCCGCAGGCAGCGCATCACGGGCTCCGCCACTGGCGAGCCATCGACCGTCGGGTTTCGAACAAGGATGGCCCCTACGCGCGGTCGCGTATTCAAGCACAGCCACTGCGAAACGTCGTCGTGGACGTCAGGCAAGACAAGTCTGTCCAGTATTCCTCCTGCAGCGGCCGCCAGCTCCTCATCTGTCGTCGGTGACGGCCCAACGACCAAGAGCCTGTCCCCGGCGCCGACAGTCGTGAGTACAGCGACAAAGACGGCCTCTTCGACGCCGCACGTCACTAGCACTTCGGTCAACGGATCGGGTCTCCGTCCAGCCCACCTGACTATATGGTCGGCGATAGCACCGCGCAACTCGACAATACCTGGGCGCGTGGTGTAGTGCGTCGCGCCAGCATCCAGAGCCGCACTCGCCGCAGCCATGGCCTCCTGGTGCACTATCCTGCCTATCGCAGGTCCACTGAGGTCGACAAAATCTGACATCAACAAGCTGGCCTCCATGTCGGCCAGGGCAGGTGGCCACGGCAACTATCCCGTAGCACCTCGAGATCGCAAGGAGACTCTAGTCCTACCTGCGCTTTGATCATTTGTTTCGCCTCACCACTTCCCAATGTCGCACTGTAGGCGGCGCCTACCAGACAGCCAAGACAGTCCACTTCAGTTGATGCCTTCTAGCCACGACGCGTCCAAGCGGAGCTCGCTAGCCAGGTCCCGTAAGCCGCGAACCGCCTCCAGGTCAAGGGGAATGCCACTTGCAAGACGCTCTTGAGTTCTGTGCCACTCCAGCTCCCCTGGGAGCCAAACCCGTTCGACACCTTCAATGAGCTCGCTTCCTCGGACTTCGTTAATTAGTGCACGGACACGTTGTACATACGAGCTTAGCCCGACGAACCTATCGATGTCTAGCGCGACCACTAAGTGACCAACATCTTGATGGTCTGCCCCAAAGCAACTAAGTCCAAAGCCAGCCCCAGTCAAGACTCCCGTGATCGCGTCCACCATGACTGCCATGGCGTAGCCTTTCGGGCCGCCCAGAGGGAACAGAGTGCCATCCAGCCCCAGCCCCGCATCTGAGGTCCGCCGTCCTTCAGGTGTGAGCACCCAGTCCTCGGGAATGCTCCGCCCTCCCTTCAGGTGCCACCGAACCATACCCTTCCCAGAAGTACTATTGGCCATGTCAAGAACGAGGGGCCAGGGCTCGGAAGTCGGCACGGCGATGCCCCATGGGTTGGTGCCTACCACGGCCCCTACTCCGCCCCACGGAGCTATTTCGGGCCCGGCGTTCGTGAATACGAGGCCAATGAGACCTTCGTCCGAGGCCTGCATCGCGTAGTGGGACACCACGCCCAAGTGTGTGCTGTCCCGAACCCCGACCGCACCGACTCCAGATGATCGCGCCAAGTCCATAGCCACTCCCATCGCTCGAGTCGCCGCGACCGAACCAGCCGCCCGCGCCGCATCAACGATAGCTGTCGCTGTCCCCGTCACACGAACGTCCAGCCGTGCCGAAGGCTGGATCACACCTGATCGTACGCGAGAGAGATAGCGTGGCAGCTGTTGGACGCCTTGCCCTTGCCCTGGGTGCGACCGCAGCGATCCGGTCATCAGCGCGGCGGCGGCATGGCGGGACTCTTCTGGCGAGAAGCCCATCGCTGCGAAAGCCGCCTGAGAAAACGATCTGGCGCTATCGGCGCCCACCCTCCGAATCTCGACTCCGTCGAGCAGCTCCTTCATGCCTCTATTACTCCACCCTCACACTTCCTGACGCCAACCTTGTATCGCCGGCCCGTGCGTGGCCCGCCTCAGCGCATCAACCGAACTGGATGCAAGCCGGAAACGCCTGCCTTCGCTTCCCAAAGTCTCCACCCCCTCGCGCTACGTGCCTACACGCTTGGCCCCACTACCAGCCATGACACCAGGCACCGAATCACGCCCGGGCCCCTCTAGGCGCGACGCCCACCTCCTGGCCATGCTTGAACACCTTCACCACTGACCTGACCATCTCGGGAATGGAAAAGGCGTCTCCGCGCACCACGACCAGGTCCGCAAGGTACCCCTTCGCTACTCTTCCTCGCTCATGCTCGACCCCCAGTAATTCTGCAGCCCCAGATGTGCTCGAACGCAGTACCTCGTTCGAAGTCATTCCGTAGCGGTACATAAGTTCCAGCTCGCGCAAGTTCGTGCCGTGGGCAACGACTCCACTGTCCGTTCCCATGGCAACACTGACTCCCGCCTGGAGGGCCAACCTGAACGACTGTTCATGCCTCGCCACCGCTTCTCGGGCCTTGTCCAGGGCAGCCGCCGGAAGTTGCGTGCCTGCCGCAGCTGCATCCAACACCGCAAGGGGCGCCGATAGCGTGGGAACCAGCCACACTCCCTTCTCCGCCATTAAGGTGACCGCCTCTTCATCGAGGAATACTCCGTGTTCAATCGAACGCACCCCAGCACGGACCGCGGCTTTGACCCCTTCAGCACCCTGTGCATGAGCCATCACCCAGCGCCCCGCACGCTCAGCCTCCTCCACCAAGGCCGCAAGCTCATCATCACTGAAGTGTCTATGCTCTGGGCTGTCGCGCGGCGACAGCACACCGCCAGTCGTGCACACCTTGATAACATCCGCGCCCGCTCGGATCACTTCACGGACCTTCCGGCGCATCGCATCGACACCGTCCACGACTCCATCCGGCCGACCTGGATGCGCTAGCAGTTCCGCAGGCACCGT
Organism: Candidatus Dormiibacterota bacterium; assembly: GCA_027313505.1. Lineage (GTDB taxonomy): Bacteria > Chloroflexota > Dormibacteria > Aeolococcales > Bog-877 > AG-12. The sequence continues at coordinate 9,069 of DAHVDN010000040.1, read as the reverse complement.
GACACCACTGGGGTACCAATTGTCGGTATGTCCACCGGTCTGCCCGAGGGTCGTCACTGCAATCGCCATGTCCGGGCCCTGGATCATTCCACGCCGCACAGCCTCGCGGATCCCAAGGTCGGCTCCACCAGCATCTCTCACCATGGTGATTCCGGCACTAAGGAGACGCTCCAGATTCTGCATCGCCACGTAGAACTGAAGGGAAAAGGCCTGCTCCAGCATCTTGACGACATCGATCGAGCCCACGGTCACATGGACATGGCAGTCAAATAGGCCCGGTAGCACCGTGTGGCCGCTTACGTCTAGCGCCTCGTCACCGTCGAGTTCCAACCCAACATCGATAACACGCTCTCCCTGGACCGCAACGTCAGCACTGAACAGGTTGGCCGAAACACCGTCAAATACCCGGCCACCCGCCAGAACTAGCCTGCGATCTCCGCCTACCTGTTCGTCCACGTTACTTCCTATCTCTCTGACCCAATACCTACTGCGCGGAAGGAAGGCTACCGACCGCGGCCTCCCGGGGTCGTGGCTTCAAGACCCGCCCGAAGCCTCCCCCAACAGTGACCTCGCCACGGGAGTACACAAGACAGCCTCGGACGTACGTCGCCTCTACGCGCCCACGTACCCGTGTGCCCTCAAACAGCCCCGCACTCAGTCGTGCACGGCTATGCCACTCCCGCGTCGACACCACACCTTGGTACGACGGGTCGTATATGACGAAGTCCGCGTCCGTCCCCACATCCAGGCTCCCCTTCTCGGGGAAGATCCCGTAGATTGAAGCAGGCGCCTCAGTCAGCGCCCGCAACACGGCCGGCAGGGGCGCATCGCCAAGCAGCGCTGCACTCAAGGCGAGCTGCCCCAACACCTCAACTCCTGGCACCCCCGATGGGGCGTCCAGGTAGTCCACGGCCTCCCGGTCCTGTGGCGTGAACGGCGCGTGGTCGCTGCAAATCACCTGGAGAGTCCCGTCCGAGACAGCGTCCACGAGCGCCTGTGCGTCCGACGCTGATCGAAGCGGCGGCGCTACCTTTGCAGCCTTCCCAACCCTCACCATGTCATCTTCCGTGTAAAACATATAGTGGGGGCAAGTCTCTGCCGTCACTGGCGCCCCCTTGGCTCGCCACATTCGGACCAAGTCCACGGCCCACCGCGACGAGACGTGCACGATATGGACCCGTGCGCCCGTCGCCTCCGCCAAAATGCAGGCGCGAGCAACGGCCATTGCCTCAACGACTGGCGGCCGCAAGCTCCGATACACTTCCGCTGGGTGCATCGATTCCCGCGCCGTCCCAGCAAAGTATCGAATTAGTTCCTCGTCCTCTGCATGGATCGCTACCGGCAAACCCGTCTTCGCGACAAGCGCTAGCGCGTTCAAGAGCTTGCCGTTGTCCGCGAGCCATAGACCATCGAATGCGGCCCTACGCTCGGCAAGCGGCGAATGCGTAAAGATCTTGAATCCAACTGCGCCTTCTGCCGCTAACCCTCCGATTTCACTCTCGGAAAGGCTTCCGCAGCCAGCAAACAGCCCTACGTCAACCACGGACTCTCTCGCGGCGAGCTCCTTCCTCGACCTCAAGCGCGCGACCGTACTCGTACCTACATCGGCTACCGGCATCTCTAAGACACTCGTGACGCCACCGGCCGCCGCAGCCTTAGTGCCTGACCAAAAGTCTTCCCGTTCCGGGTGGTCAGGCGCGCGACAGTGGAAGTGAGCATCCACAAGTCCTGGCAACACCCACTTCCCCCCCGCATCTACCACACTCGACGCTGCGATGTACGTGCCCGGCTCATGGAGACCAGCAATCTTCCCGCCGTTCACGCTCACATCGACTCTGCGGCTCCAATCACTCGTAACAGCAGTCGCGTTCCGTACGACCAGGTCGACCCCCTTCACCCTTCGGCCTCCCCTATGCCCACCTCGGTTCCCAACGGCGTGCCTGGGGCAGTGCGGGCTATCCCGCTCAGTGTAGTCAACGCGATCGGTGCGCTTTCAGCGCCCTCAGATCGTCCGCAGTAGCAACAATCGCTCCAAAGAAACAACACCACTCCCCAGCTCGCACCTGGGGCCGACTTCGGAGGCCGAAGACCACTCCATCCTGAGGAGCGCAAAGTCTGGCGACAACGTCACCGAAGCAGTCCTGGATGGTGGCGAGCTCCTGGCCCGACTCCACAGGCTCTTCGAAGCGCACGTCGGGGTGGCCAACGAACAAGCCCGACGCCGGTGCAAGCAGCGCGATCTGATACCCGAGCATCCACTGCGATGCATACTCCGCGGACCCTGGCAGCATCTTGAAGTGCCGCAGAACGTTCAGTATGCAGCGGACATACTCGTCCGCGATTGCACTAAATTCTCCAGTGAGTGTCCTGCACAAGCCACCAAGCTCTACGGTCACCGACGGGACACCCTCCGCCGCAAGCTGTGAGCTGGGGTTCCCAGTGCCCGTAGCAGACCCGAACACAAGCCTCCAACTGGGACCGAGCGCTCCTGCGAGCTCCAACCCGTTGTCAGCTGCAAACGTCATGTGGGATAGGTAGGAGTGTTCGCCTCCGGAGTGGATAGAAATCTGCAGGTCGCATACGCCCCGCATCGCAGCCCAATGAGCAGCGGCCAACCTCTCTGTCGCGTACCCATCGCTCCTCCCTGGATAGACACGATTCAGGTCGTACGAAAACGTATCCAACGGATCCCCCCGAGCGCCAGCGATAAAAGCAGCGGGATTCAACATAGGCACGGCCACGATCGCCCCATGAAGGTCCCTCGGGTCGACCTGCTGCACCAGATCGAAAATCGCGAGCGCACCTTCTGCCTCATCGCCATGCGTGCCTGCATTGATCCACAGCCGGGGGCCGACACTCGCCCCGTTGACCACAATCACGGGTATTCCCATGGGCTGCCGCATCGCGTCTTCGCCATAGAGTATGTGGCCTCTTCCAACATGGCCCGGCTTCGCGACAGCGGTCCCAACCCGCAGCTCATCCTGCATCAAATGGTACTCACTCACTATCACTCGGGTCGGGATATGTCCAGCTCGTCGCGTGCGGAGTGATCAACTCAACGGTAAAGCCAATTGCATCCTTCGGATACACGAACGCCTCAAAGCCATCGGTGGCGTCAAAAATGCGCCGCTGAAAAACTTCGGCTCCGGCGGCCTTGACGCGCGCCACGTCACCCTCGATGTCGTCGGACTCCAGGGCAATGTGTTCCAATCCTTCGCCGTTTGCCTCCAGGAACTTGTGAACCCTTGACTCTGGATCCCAGTTCTGCACCAAATGAAGCCAGCACTCGTTACCCAGTAGGATCCGTGCATCGCGTTGCATGCCGTGCCCTTGGTTATCCCGAAAGTCCCTCGCTTTAAGGCCGAACAGCGCCTCGAATCGGCTACACGCCTCGTCCAAGTCCTTCACGGCGACACCGATGTGCTGCAGCCGAATAATGGCCATGTGGCGCTCCTTGTCACTTCACTGGTGAGTAAATGTCAGCTCGCCGGCGGTCGCTGCTACTTCATGGCCCATAGTTCTGGGTTGACATTTAAGTTAGGATTCTGGGGCAGCGCGCCCGTGAGCTTCTTCGAGATTGCGGAGATTTGGTAGTAGAAGTTTGGCTCCCAAAGATCTGGCAGCTGCGTCGCCGCGAAATTCTCATACCTCTTAAAGGTGGCGAGGCTGGTCTGGGTCTGGGTCGCGGCAATCAGGGCATTCATGGTCGGGTTGCTGTAGCCGCCAACATTGGTCTGTGCACCGGTTGCAAAGAAGGTCTCGCCTGTGGGGTAGTAGTCGGGGGAATAGGTGGGTGTCGACCCCGGGGCGCCTATGTTCGCCATGCTCCAGCCGCATCCTGCGTTCCCATTTTGGCACGGCTCAAGCGACAGGAAGATGACGTTAGTGGGCTTCTCCTGCAACGCCACCGCTATTCCGATCTGGGACCAGTCGGAGGCGATTGCGGAGTTCATGGCCGTGAAGTTGGCCGATCCACTCGCATATTCCTCCTGCCAGGCAAGCGGTTGCCCGGCCCTGATCCCGGCGCCGCACTCAGTTGGCCCCGCACCTGGCTGCGCGCATGTGTCGGCACCGCCGGGTCGCACGGTCCATCCATGCGCTGCAAGCAGACTCCTTGCCTTAGCCAAGTCGAAGGGATACGGATTCGCCTTTTCCACACTCGAAAGGAAAGGACTTGGGGGCTTAATGGGCACAGGGCCGTACGTTGGATAGGCGGTGTTGTCAAAGACGTGGCTGTCTAGCTCTGGCTGATTAATCGCGTACTGCAGAGCCTGCCGTATGTAGAGTTGGCCGAAGATAGGGCCAGTGACTGGGTTGGTGTAGTTAAGAACGATTGAGTTATAGCCCCACGCTGTCCAGTTTGCCACGTAGTACCCATTTGCTGCGATTGAGCTAGCCGTGGCCGCATCCTCGGAGGGAATGTATCCATAATCCACATTGCCGGACTTCAGGGCAAAGTACTCGGAGCTATCGCTGGTGAAGGGCAGCTCCTCGAACTTCGTCACATTTCCGGAACGGGGGCCGGCGTAGTCTGGGTTCGGCGTGAACGCGGCATACCCAGTCGGCGCGTTGTATGTAGTCAGCTCCCAAGGCCCATCGACGACCTTCCAAAGCGGATTGCTTGCGTACGTTCCCGTGTGTTGGGCCTGGGCAGTGAGGTACTTAAACACTGCAACGGCACCTGCTTGGGTTGTGTCGTAGTTTCCCACCGCCTGACCACTGGCCGTTTTGTCCCAGGCCTGCTGAGGAACGGGGATGATCTGGCTGAGTTCATTGTAGAGCAGCCACGTGTGGCTGTATGCCGCTTTGAAGGTAAGTGAGAATGTATACGGAGTTGACGGCGGGAAGCTCATCCCGGTGACGTTGTCCGGGAACAGTCCGGGAACGTAGTCGAACCAGTGCAACTTGTTCGCCTTTAGCAGGTTCATCCAAAGTGCTACGTCTCGATTCGTGACGGGCTTGCCATCTGACCACCGGTAGTGTTTCATGGTAATGGTCACGGTCCTGCCGCTGTTCGAGAATGTAGGGGTGTTACCAATGCTCAACTTTGGATTTTGCACCGGAGTTCCGTTGGCCCCGAACCAGTAAAGCGGTCGGTAGAGTAAGTACTGGAGCTCAAAGAGGTTTGCGTTTGATACTAGGTTGACCAGCGGGAATATCTCATTAGGGGTTTCATTAGGTGGCATAGCGAAGGTGACCGTGGCTCCGTGCGACGTCGAACTCGCGCTGTTAGACGGCCCACTAGCACTACACCCCGCGACTGCAAGGGCGAGCCCTGTCATAAGCCCTGCTACTGCTGTCCGACCGTTCATGTCCTTTCCCCCGCGAGCTGGCACCCCGCCGTCTTGGTCCGCACCTGGGCCCCTTTCAGGCGTTCACCCGGAACCGCGTGTGCGGCCAAGGCACTAGCCGCGAGCGCCTAGTGGTATCCCCTGTGGGACGGTTGATTGGGGAGTATAGGCGGCGGGCCACTGGTTGTCAACGGTTGACAATCGACTGGGTGGGCGCCAGGAGGTTGAGAGGGCGTTGACTCCGCGTTCGGGTTGAGGGCACAGGGTAAGCGGGACCAGGTTCAGCACGAGGGCGCCCTATGGACGGGGCCAGAGATCTGGGTCTGGCGGGCTGGAAGCTGAGCGGTCGCGACTCTAGGCCCAGCTGGCGCAGGTCGGCGACTTCTGGCAGGGCACCCTGACTTGCCCCTACCGTCGCTCCGTGGAGGTCGATTGCGCTTTCGCCGACCCCAGCCATGCAGGCCACGGGCCCATCCACCCGCTGACCAAGTCGGTGCAGCGGGACACAGCGACCAGGGCAGTTCGTCTCGGGCCGCCGTTGGCGAGGTCCAGCCCGAGGTGGACAGCTACCGGCGCTTCAAGACAGTGGTGGGGCAGATGGTGGGGGGAAGGGTTGGGACTTCGCCGGCCGCTGGCCCCGCCAGAGGCCGTAGTCGGAGGCGTCACGCCAAGCGGCCCCAACGACCAAACATGCAGGCTGGCCGCCATTCCACCAGTGTGCTCGACCATCCTGCGCAGCTGCAGAGGTGCCCCCGTACCGTCGCTGGCCGACCTTTCAGTCGACAGCCAGCAGGGTGTCCATCGCTCCAGCTGCCTGCCTTTGCATCGACTTAATGACGTGGCTGTAGAGGTCTGAGGTGATCGCCACGGTCGAGTGCCCAAGCATCTCGGACGCGACCTTGGGATGGACGCCGTGACCCATGAGCAGGGTGGCCGAGGTGTGCCTCAGATCGTGGAAGCGCACCGCCGCCGCGGCCATGCTTGAGTTGCACTAGGTGAACTCAACCAAGGAGTGACCCGGCGAGCAGATGAGCCCCCAGGCATTGGAGGGCCAGGCGATCAGCCCGGGCGTACCCAGCGTCATGGACTCGGCGAAGACCGATCCCAGACGGAGGAACTTGGGGGGAGTGCCAACGTCAGTTGCCACAGCTTGAGCATCGACCGAGCGCTGGACGCCACGGTGCCTGCCGATCCGCTCCCGGTAGTCTGGGCGTGGGGCGTCGCCCTCTGGGCCAAGGGGACATCGGCGGGGTGAAGGGCCTGGCGCGACTGGCTGCGGCCAGTACGCGGCAATACCGGGTATACTCAATCAGTGGCCAAGGTCATGGTCTCCCTTCCCAACGATCTGCTTCGAGCCGTCGACATGGAGGCCGGCCGTCGGGGACTTACTAGAAGCGGGCTCCTGCGGGAACTGGCCGAGGACGCCATGCGAAGCCGCTGCCTCACGAGGGGCGAGCGCATGGGTGAGATCGACAGCCTCGGAGGCCCTCCTCGGGGTCATGGAGGCCACGTGGCTGAGCTGGTCAAGGCCACCCGACCGGGACCTTGACCCTCTGGCTTCTCGATGCGAGCGTCCTCCTCGCTCGAGAAGACTTGGATGACGCCAACCACAGCCAAACCGTCCGGCTGCTTGGCGGTCCCGACCCCCTCGCCACCCTGGATCTGGCGTTCTACGAGGTGACAAACGTGGCGGTGCGCTCATGGCATGACGAGTTGGCAGCGCGCCGGTTGTGGGAGCGACTCAGTGCTCTAGCGGAGGATGGCGGCCTGATCCGCGCCGACTCGCAGCTCCTCAGGGATGCGACGCTCATCGCAGAAGAGCACGGGATCTCGGTTTACGCCGCCGCCTACGTGGCGGCCGCTCGGATCGCGAACGGCCAGCTCGTGAGCTGTGACGTGCGGGACCTCGTGTCCCTGGGCCTGGCTTGCCTCCCCAGCGATGCCATCTCTGGGCCGCGCGGCAACCGGTAGCCCGGCCCCAGACGGCCCTGTGGTGCTCGCCTCTCAGCCGCCCGCGGCGTGGGCCCGCTGCGAAGCCTCGTAAGGGAATGCCGCCCCCGCGGGAGAAGGCCGAAGCCGGCCCGGGTGTGCCGGCATGTGGTGCCTCGGGAGATGCCTGACAGTGGCCGTGAGCGCCGTCTAAACCACGCAGTGCCTTTCGGTGCCTGGCAATCGTGGTGGCCGGACGTTCTACGCCGCCCGGTCGAGTCGCCAGCGAAGCCGGGACGAGCCCGATCCGTCGATGGCGCTCCTTGACCGGTGATCTCCGCTGGTGACCGTCTGGCGCAGAAGAGTAGTTACGGTCGGCTTCAGCGAAGCCGAAACGCTCAGGAGCCAACGATATCGGCCAAGTGGCTCGCCAGCTCGGCCGGGCAGGCTAGGAACGGCGAGTGGTCGCTGTCGATATGCCGGACGGCGGTCGCGTGCCCGGCCATTTGCTCCTGGGCCGCTGGAGTGATGATCTGGTCGTCGTCACAGACGATGTAAGTGCTCGCCACCGTGCGCCACGCCGGCTCGGGTTCGCCATCGGCCCTTAGGGTGGCGATCGGCATGGGACGAAGCCGGCCGGTCGCCCACTCGCCGTCGGCCGGATCGCAGCGGTGGTAAAAAGCGGCCGCCGCCTGGCTCGGGTCGATACTGGCGGTATCTCCGTCGACGACTATGGCGGACATCCCCGGCGCCCCCCCGAGGTCAAACTCGTCGTCCGGCGCCGTCATCCAGGCGGTGAGGTAGACCAGGTGGTCGGCTCGATAGCCGGCCCCGCTGATCACCGACCCGCCATGGGAGTGGCCGACCACCACCACCCTCCGGCCGGCCTGCGCCAGGCGGTCGATGGCTTCCTCGACGGTGCGCCAGTCATCAGCCTGGGAGGTGAAGGGCAGGTCCACCATCGACGCCTCGATGCCGCGCTCGGTCAGGTGCGGGAGCAGCCGGTCCCAGCACCAACCAGCGTGAAAGGCCCCGTGAACCAGCAACCAATGCGTCTCGTCGCTCGGCATCGCCCCCCCCTGCCACCCAAGGCGGCGCGTCTTGACGGCGCATGCTACACACCTCTAGGCGCGTCAGCAGGATTGGAATGTTGGACCGGACCCTGGTCGCCGGCAGCTTGCGGGGAGGACATCCCGAAGCGATGGCGGAGTTGGTGGCCCTCAATCGGGTGGCCCGCTTCCCGGAGTTCAAGGGTCAGGGTGAACGTCGGCTCGCCGAAAGTCTCCCCGTGGGAACGATCCTGAGCGACCTCCTCGCCCTGGCCGTTAGCGATCGGAGTCGATCGGCGCTGGCCGCTTCCTGGGGGGGCACTCCGGTCCGGCCCCTCAGCCCAGCGGATGGCTCGGGGCCCTCCCTGCTATGCTGGGCAGGCATCCGCAATTTAGCGATGCGGCCTCTTGGTGATACCTCGCCCCGCTGACGAAGCGGCGTCCTCGAGAAGCGTGCTTACAGCGAAGTCGGCGAGGGCGCATTGGGGCCACGGGCCCGGGAACACCCACATGAATCCATTCGAACAGCTGGGAGTGCGCGCGCGCACTCTGGAGAACCTGCGGCGCCAGGGCCTGGACACGCCGACCCCGGTGCAGACCGAGGCGCTCCCCCTCCTCATAGCGGGCCGGGACTGCGTCATCCAGTCGCCCACCGGTTCGGGCAAGACCCTGGCCTTCCTCATCCCCATGTCCGAGCACCTGGACGGGCATCAGCAGAGCCCTCCGCGGGCGCTCATCGTGACGCCGACCAGGGAGCTGGCGACCCAGATCGGAGGTGTTCTGAGCCGCCTCGACCCTCG
>DAHVDN010000003.1:20720-102373 GCA_027313505.1 Candidatus Dormiibacterota bacterium | reverse complement strand
GACCAGGTGGGCCGCTGGTCGACGACCCGATGAGAGGCGCCCCCCGACCCAGACCCCATGCGCTGCCCTCGGAAGGCCCGACCCCATCCAAGGCTGCCCGCAGTTTGACTGGCTCAGGACTGGACTGCAACAGTGACTGCAACCTGGCTGCATGGGACTTTAACCTCCTGCAATCTTCTGAGATCAGATCTGGGAGCCGACGGTCAGATTCGAACTGACGGCCAGCTGTTTACAAAACAGCTGCTCTACCACTGAGCTACGTCGGCACCGGAAGCGAAGTATAGAGGCGAAACAGCTACCCGACCAACGTTCCCGGAAATGAAAACCCCCTCTGCCTGGCGACCTCGTATAGCACCACTGAACCGGCGACGGCGGCATTCAGCGAGTCCACGCGGCCACCCATGGGGATGGAGATAAGCAGCTCACAGCGACGCTTTGTGAGATGACGCAGCCCCTCCCCCTCAGATCCCACCACGATGGCTACAGGTTGTCGGAAGTCGGCCTGGTCAGTTTGAGTGTCCGCCTCCTGATCCAGACCGACCACCAAGACGCCAAGCTCCGTCAGCTCCTGGAGCGTTTGAGAGAGGTTGACTACCCTAACTAAGGGGAGATGCTCCAACGCTCCAGCACTGGCTTTGACTGCTGCCGCCGAAGCAGGGGCCGTCCGGTGCTTTGGAAGCACCATGGCGTCGACCCCGAGCGATTCCGCAGCCCGCGCCAGGGAACCCAGGTTCTGCGGGTCCTGAACCCCATCGAGGCAAACGATCAGTGGCGGCCATCCGGGACGATGTTCCTGGACCAGGCGGCGCACGAACTCCATCCCCGGCAGCTGCCGACTGTCAAAGTACCCCGCCACCCCTTGATGATGTTCAGAGTGGGCGATGTCCGCCAGATGGGCTCTCTCGGTCGTCTCCGGGGCAATCCCAATGTGTCGAGCCAGAAGCAGTATTTCTCCAACTCGCTGATCGTGCTCCAAACCCGGCGCAACCAACAGGCGTCGGAGTCTCCGACCGGCACGGAGGGCCTCCCTGACAGGGTTGCGTCCGTAGAGGACCTCGGGCATTAGACCCGGTGCCAGCGGGTGCCGACCTTGGTGTCCTCCACCTGAACCCCCGACTCCAGCAGCTGATCGCGAAGCCGATCCGACTCCGCGAAGTCACGGTCCTGCCGTGCGCGGTCCCGCAAATTGAGCAAATCCCTCTCTGCGTCGCTGAGTTCCTGAGTCACTGCGGCCGACTTCTCGATAAGGCCCAGTCGGGTATCGACCTGACGGAGGGCGTCGAGCGCTGCGAGGCAACCCTGCCTGCCCGCGCGTCCCTGGTCCAACAGGCGGTTCCCCTCGCGCAGTAGATCGAAGGTGGTGGCAATTGCGTCAGGCATGTTTAGGTCATCGTCCAAAGCCGCCTCAAAGAGATCGGAGGCTCTCCGAGCGGCATCGGCCAGGGGGTCACGAGAGTCACGAGTTGGGAGCAGATCTGTCAAACCGGCCGAGCAGCGCTTCCAGAACGCCGTCAGTCGCTCCACGTCCTTTTCCGCCTCGACCAAGAGCTCTTCCTTGAACTGGAGCTTGTGGCGGTAGTGCGCACCGGTCAGGAGGAGGTACCGGACCGTCAGGGGAGACTGGCCCCGATCGATCAGGGTGCTGAGGGTGACGAAGTTCCCCTGCGACTTGGCCATCTTCCCTCCCGCAATCAGAAGGTGCTCAGGGTGGAACCAGTGCTTCACGAAGGTCTTGCCGGTGGCCGACTCAGACTGGGCAATCTCGTTCTCATGGTGGGGAAACTTGTTGTCCACGCCACCACAGTGAAGATCGAAAGAATCCCCAAGGAGGTCCATCGCCATTGCCGAGCACTCTAGGTGCCACCCCGGCCTCCCCCAGCCGAACGGCGATTCCCACGCGGCCAGGTCTCCCTCCGCGCCCGCCTTCCACAAGACAAAGTCCCTCACCGTTTCCTTGGCCTCGTACTCATCGCTGTCGATGCGCCCACTGCCACCAGTTCTCAGCCCGGAAATGTCCAGATGAGAGAGCCGACCGTAGCCCGGGAATGAGGAGATCCGGAAGTAGACTGAGCCCTCACTCCGATATGCATGGCCGCTGTCCAGCAACCGCTGCACGAGCTGGATCATCTGGCCGATGTAATCAGTCGCCCGCGGATAGTGATGAGCGGGCTGAACCCCCAACCGATCGAGGTCCACGAAGAAGACCTCGGTAAAGGGAGCAGTGAATTGGTGCAGATCCATGTGTGCCGCGGTCGCCTTGGCAATGATCTTGTCGTCGACATCGGTTACGTTCATGACCTGGGTGACCTGCAGACCTCGCGCCTCCAAATGGCGACGCAAGAGGTCCTCCGCCAGATAGGTCCGGAGGTTCCCGATGTGCGCTTGGTCGTGGACTGTGGGCCCGCAGGTGTACATGCCCAAACGGCCCGGATGTAGGGGGGTGAGCGGCTCCACCTCCCCACTCATCGTGTTGAAAAGGTTAAATGTCACGGTTCCTATGTTATTGGGATCAGGAGGCGGTCTCCCGAACCACTGTGGCGACCGCCAGCGCCGCCACCCCCTCCGTACCTCCGATGATCCCAAATCCATCGCTGGACTTCACCTTGATCGAAAGTGCCCCCTCGGGCAGACTCAGTGCCGTCCGGATGGCAAGGATCATCGCCGACCGGTGAGGGGCCAGGCGTGGTTGCTCTGCCACGACCGTGGCGTCAGCACCGGCGACGACCAGGCCCAGCGGTGGGAGAAGCGCGGCCACCAACTCCAGGATGCGAAGAGAGGAGGCTCCTCGCCACCTCTCATCCGATGATGGAAAGTGCTCGCCGAGATCTCCAAGGCCCGCGGCGCCTAGGACCGCATCCGCCACCGCATGGCAAAGTGCGTCTGCGTCGGAATGGCCCAGGAGTCCCACCGGGTGGTCGATGACGATGCCTCCCAACCGCAAGGGACCGGGAGCTCCAAAGCGATGAACATCAAACCCCAGGCCGATGCCTGGATGCCGACGCTCCACTACGAGCGCCCCCCCACCGGTTGCGTCAACCACGCACGAAGGGCGTCCATGTCCTGTTCCTTGGTTACCTTCAGGTTACGCGCATCGCCCAGGACGGCGGCCACCGGTTGCCCTAGAGCGAGCACCAGAGCAGCGTCGTCATCGGCTTCGAGGCCACGCGCCATGGCGTTCTCGTGAGCCCTAACTAGCAGTTCATGCTCAAAGGCCTGAGGAGTCTGGATGGAACCCAACTCGGATCGTTTCAAGACCCGCTGCAACAGCCCACCTCCGATCTGAGCAGTACTATCCACCACCGGCACATATGCGGTTGAGGCTCCGACTCGTCGAGCGGCCTCTATGACCCGTGCCAGGAGATCGGTGGATACCCCGGGCCTGGCCCCATCGTGGACCACCACCATCTGCTTGGTGCAGCAGGCAAGCCCATTCGATACCGAATCCTGGCGGCGCGGCCCGCCATCAACGCAGGTGCAGGTCAGCCCGGGAGTGAGAGCTGCACTCAGTTCCACAACTCTGTGATGGTCCTTGGAATCGATGACCACCACCACCTCCGAGACCCCGCTTCCGGGGTCACCCAGCGCGCGCAACACCCAGCCGAGCACAGGATAGCCCCAGAGATCAGCCCAAATCTTGTTCCCGCCGAAGCGGGCTCCAACTCCTGCAGCGGGCACCAGTGCGCTGACTCCGCCCGAAGGGCGCGCCTCGCTCAAGCGTGCCCCCCATCCGCGGAGCGAGGACGCCGGGCACCGCGTCGGCCCGGGGATTCCAGCTTCTGGTCGGGGTCCACCTGGGCAAAGATCATGCGCCCAGAGGCCGTCTGGATCACGCTGCGGACGACCACCGGAACCGTGTCACCGAGGTGTGCGCGTCCGCCCTCCACCACCAGCATGGTGCCGTCGTCAAGGTAGCCCACTCCCTGCTCGGGCTCCCGCCCCTCCTTGACCACCTCGACCTGGACGCGTTCTCCAGCGACCAGAGAGGGCCTCAGGGCTGTCGCTAGCTGGTTTAGGTTCAAGACTCGAAGCCCCGCGATCTGAGCCACCCGGTCCAGATTGAAATCGACCGTTAGAATCGAAGCCCCCTCTTCACGAGCCAGCCTGACCAGCCTGGCGTCCACCTCAGACATGGACGGATAGTCCACTGTCGGAAAGGTGAGGTCCAGCCCGGGAAGCGCTCGAAGTTCCTCCAGCATCGCGATACCGCGGCGACCGCGTGAGCGCCGAATGGGGTCGCCTGAATCGGCTACCGCCTGGAGCTCTTCGAGCACAAACTGGGGGATGACCAGCTGGTAGAGGCAGAACCCTCCACGGGCAAGGTCAAGTAGCCGTCCATCTATAACGGCGCTGGTGTCAACCACCACCCTGGCAAGTGGCGGCCCGGTCGAGGAGAGTGGCAGCCCCATCATCGCGAAATCCCGACGCCTCCGCCGGCCCACGGTGAGCCCAAGGGGCACCAGCACCGCGGCCACCAAGACCGCCACCACCCATCCCAGACCAAAGGGGAGCCCACTGGCAATCAACGCCACCAGGGCGGCAATGGCCAAGGCCACGATGACGCCACCCAAGACGCCCAGGAGCTCCGATGGGGGGAGGGTGGCCAGTTGCTCCTCGGCCCAGAAATATGGTCGCACCGTGAGATTGGGACCCAGAATGTAGCCAACTGCGCAACCCAACCCGAGTCCCAGGCCGAGGCTGATGATCGCTCCCTGCCAGGTGGACAGGGGTCCTCCGATCCGCTGGATCAGGATTGCGCCGTAAAGGCTGCCGCCGCTGGCCCCAACGCACATCCCAACCAGACTCGCAATCCGGTCAGGGCGGGCGTGGGGATCAGACGGAAGCCGCGTCAGCGGGCGGCCTTCGGCAGCACCGGAGGTGGCTTCCTCCGGTGCCTCAGGCGGGGTTTCCGCCATCGCCGCCACCGGTTCCGGGCGCACCGGCTCCGGCTGGCTCTGCGGCGGACGGCAATCTTTCCATGGCTGGCGGCTCATCGGGGGGCGGAGGACCCGGGACGACGTGAGTCCCGATCTTGCCTTCCTCTACATCGATGGTGACGAGGTCGCCCAGGGAGTACTGCGTCTCAAGCAAGGCTTCGCTAAGTGGATCCTCTATCTCAGTCTGGATGGTGCGGCGAAGTGGCCTGGCCCCATAGACCTTGTCGAAGCCCAACTCAACCAGCTTGTCCTTCGCCTCATCTGTCACCAGCAGGCTGAGCCCCTGGCGCTTCAGGTGCTCACGCACCCGAACCAGCATCAGCTCGACGATCTGCCGAGTCTCCTGCTGGCGAAGTCGGTGAAAGACGATGACCGAATCGACGCGGTTGAGGAACTCGGGACGGAACGACTTCTTCAATTCGTCAGTGATGCGCTCCCTCATCTTGGAATGCTCGTGGTCCTCCCCGTTCACTCCAGGCACCCCGGTCTGGAAGCCCATCGAGATGTTGGTTCCGACCCCTTGGATCCCGAGGTTGCTGGTCATGATCACGATCGTATTGGCGAAGTTGACCACCTTTCCCTTGGCGTCGGTCAACCGCCCGTCCTCGAGGATTTGCAACAGCATGTTGAAGAAGTCCGGATGCGCCTTCTCGATCTCATCAAAGAGCACCACGCTGTAAGGACGCCGACGGACGGCCTCTGTGAGTTGCCCCCCCTCGTCATATCCCACATAGCCGGGAGGCGAACCCACCAGGCGAGCAGTGCTGTGGCGCTCTGCGAACTCGGACATATCCAGACGAATCAGAGCATCCTCACTGTCGAAGAGAAAGGCAGCAAGGCTGCGAGCCAGCTCGGTCTTGCCGACCCCGGTGGGACCGAGGAAGATGAAGGACCCGATCGGGCGCTTGGGATCCTTCAGCCCGGCCCGTGACCTGCGGACCGCCTGACAGATCACCCTGACCGCCTCCTCCTGCCCGATGAGGCGCTGGTGAATCTCGTCCTCCATCCCCAGCAGCCGTTTGGTCTCCGCTTCGACCAATCGGCTAACGGGAATTCCGGTCCACGAGGAGACGATGTCGGCTATGTTCTGATCGGTCACTGTGGCCACCGTCTGACCAAGCTCGTCCCGCCAGGCGGCCTCTTCCGTCGCATATTCGTCCTTGAGCTGCTTGAGCTCAATGTCGATCTTGCCGGCGGCGTCCGTGTCGTGACTCTCGACCGACTCCTCCTTTCGCGTCTGCAGGGAGCGGATGTGCCGTTGCTTGGCTCTCAGCTCCGGAGGAGTTGTCGTCAACTTCATCCGCACCCGAGCACTGGCCTCATCGATCAAATCGATAGCCTTGTCTGGCCACGAACGGTCGCTCACATATCGACCGGACAGCTCCGCGGCCGCCCGGAGGGCGTCGTTTGTGATCGTCACTCGGTGGTGCTGTTCGTACAGCGACCGGACTCCCGAGAGAATCTCTACCGTCTCTTCGAGCTTGGGCTCGTCGACGTAGACCGGCTGGAAGCGGCGCTCTAAGGCAGCGTCCTTCTCAATGTACTTGCGGTACTCGTTGAGGGTGGTTGCCCCTATGCACTGGATCTCTCCTCTGGCCAGCGCCGGCTTGAGGATGTTGGCGGCGTCGATCGCCCCCTCGGCCGCACCTGCGCCCACAAGCGTGTGGAGCTCGTCGATGAAGAGTACGACCTCCTTGGACGACCGAATCTCGTCCAGGATTTTCTTGAGGCGCTCCTCAAATTCGCCGCGGTACTTGGTGCCGGCCACCAAGGCGCCCATGTCCAGCGTGAGTACTCGTTTGTTGGCCAGCGAGTCCGGGATCTCCTTGTGCACGATCGCCTGGGCGAGGCCCTCGGCGATGGCGGTCTTGCCCACGCCCGGCTCCCCGATCAAAGCGGGATTGTTCTTCGTACGCCGCGACAGGATCTGGACCACCCGCTCGATCTCCATCTCTCTGCCAATGACCGGGTCGAGCTGGTTCTTCTCAGCAAGTTCGGTCAGGTCTCTGCAGAACTGGTCGAGCAGAGGAGTTTTGGTTGTCTTCTTGTGGTCGGAGCGCGGCTCATCCTCGAGACCCTGATCCTTGAGCTGGGAGTCAAGCTCCCCTCGGACCTTCTCAAGGGTGGCACCCAGGTCCTCCAACACGTGTGCCGCAATCCCTTCTCCTTCGATCAGGAGCCCCAGAAGCAGGTGCTCGGTGCCGACATAGGTGTTGTTCATCCGCTTGGCCTCTTCGAAGGCGATCTCAATCACCTTCTTGACCCGCGATGTGGGGATGATCTGCTGCACGATGATGCGCTCGTTCCGCCCTAGGACGGACTCGATCGTGGTGCGCACCTTCTCGATCTCAACCCCCAGGCTGGCCAGCACCTTGGCCGCCAAACCGTCGCCCTCTCTGAGCAAACCCAAAAGCAAGTGCTCCGTACCGATGTACGAGTGATGAGACTTCTCTGCCTCATCCTGCGCCAGCGTCAGTACCTTCTTGGCCTTTTCCGTGAATCGCTCAAAGGGATACAAGCGTCATCTCCTCGACCCCTGGAGGGGCAATGTCCGCCGACCGAAGTCGGGGCACCTGAAATGGGACGGGTCTGGGACTGACCGCAGCTTTGATCACCCCCGCATTATGCCCAATCGAGCCAGGGTGAACCTCGGACCCGATCCGAGCAGCTCCAGGCGTCGCGCGGAGAAAGGGGTGATCTGGGCGCCAAAATGTGCGCGGGAGATCCGGCGAACCCTGGGTCAGACGACGGGCTCCATTCCCCTCTGCTGGGACAGCTCCCCGATCAGTCCTTGGCGATCAACCCGAAGCCCGTCGAGGACCAAAGAAGCGGATCCGTAGCCGGGGCGCACAAGTAGCTGCAACAGGTCAGCAGTCTCAACCCAGCGCCTACCCTGGTGCGCCGAGAGGTTCAGGGCCCCATGGATCGCGGCGATCAGCCCCGCCCCAACTCGCCGCCCCCTAGCCATGAGGGGCCAGACGCAGCGGGCGAGAGAGATTCCATCACCCTCCGCAGGTCGTCGATGTCGAGGCCGACAGCCTTCATCGCCAGAGCCGCCGCTCCTTCCGCCTGGCGGAGGAGCCCTATCAGCAGATGCTCAGTTTCCACAGTGGCAGCCTTGCCTCGGATCGCCTCCTCCTCCGCCAGCGCCAGGGCGGTCCGGGCCGCAGCGCCGATACGCCCCTGGCCGATTTTCCGGAGCTGATCCACTACTTCGGACGGCTCCAACCCGTACCACCCGGACTCTGGGGCGACCGGTTTTCCTAGCTGGCTGTGAAGCCGGCTGTGAAGCCGGACTATCGAAGCCGGGATCTTCTCGTCCTCCTCCAGCGCCATGGGCGCAGGGGGGTAGCCGGCCACCCGCTCGAGCTCCCCGCGCACCTTCTGCAGGGTGGCTCCCAGATCCTCCAACACCTGCGCCGCAATCCCCTCGCCTTCGATCAAGAGCCCCAGGAGCAGGTGCTCGGTCTCGACGTTGCCGTTCCTCATTCGCTGGGCCTCTTGGAAGGCGATCTCGATCACCTTCTTGACCCTGGACGTCGGGATGATCTGCTGTGCCCGGATGCGCTCGTTCCGCCCTAACACGGACTCGATGGTGCTGCGCACCTCCTCGATCTCAACTCCCAGGCCGGCCAGCACCTTGGCCGCAAGGCCCTCGTCCTGCCTGATCAAACCGAGGAGGAGGTGCTCCGTACCAATGTAGGAGTGATGGGACTTCTCCGCCTCATCTTGCGCCAAGGTCAGTACCTTCTTGGCTTCCTCTGAGAAACGTTCGAAGGGGTACATGGCATGTCCTCTGAGGAGATCAGCCTTGGCCGCGATGCCACACAAGTGTAGGGGCGCCGCTGATTAGGGGCCTTAGCTCCCGCGCCTGAAGGGCGGCTAGTCGGTGTCCTGACCGAGCTCGGCGCTGAGTTCGGCGTCTGGATCGTCAGCCCCATTAGCGGGCTCACCCTCCTCCGCCGCCATGGTCTCAGCGCTGTCTGTGACCACCGCGCCCTCATCCTCGTCCATGGCCTCAGTGGGAGGCACTCCGCTCTCCTCGATCGCCTCGGGATCGGCAGGCTCACCCTCCGCTGAGGCAACGGCCTCGACTGGAACTTCGGAAGACCCCGTCTCCCTCGGATCGTCGTCCAGGTCATCCGGCTCGTAATCTGCCGCAGCCGAGTAGACCCCCTCAGCTTGGTCATCGTCAGCTGGGATGTGGTCCGGCCTGGGGAGAAGCTGCCGGTAGGACAGTGAAATGCGCCGACGGGTCCGGTCAGCCTGCAGCACGACCACGCGAATGTTGTCGCCGACTCGAAGGACGTCCTCGGTCCGCTCCACATGCTCCCAGGACAGCTCGCTGATGTGCAGGAGCCCTTCAACGCCGTCTGCGATCTGAAGGAATGCGCCGTATTTCTTGGTCTTGGTGACGATGCCCTCGATGATCGTCCCTTGCGGGAAGCGCGCTTCGATGCTGTCCCAGGGGTCATCACTCATCTGCCGCAAGGACAGGGAGATGCGGGAAAGCTCGGGGTCAAGTTTGATCACCTTGACGGTGACCTCATCGCCCACCGCCAGCATGTCGGACACATTGCTGACCCGGTCCCACGACAGCTCGCTGATATGGATCAGCCCATCGGCACCGCCGAGATTGATGAAGGCGCCATATGAGGTGAGGCCACTCACTCGCCCACTCACCACGTCGCCAACGGAGAGTCGCTCGAAAAGCTCCTCGCGCTGCCGGGCGCGGTCCTCGTCCTGGGCAGCCCGTTGGCTGACGATCAGGCGGTTGCGCTTGCGATTGACCTCCAGGATCTTCACCATGATCCGTTCGCCGACCAGATCCACCAGATTGCCCGAGTGGGTCCTAGCCACCTGAGAGCTGGGGAGGAATCCCCTCAGCCCCATGATGTTGACGATCAGCCCGCCCTTGTTCTGCTCCTTGACCTCAGCCTCGACGCCCTCTCCGGAGCTCTCCTTCTCCGCAGCCTTGGCCCAGATGCCCTCGGCTCTTGCCCGGCGAAGACTGAGGACGACATTTCCATCCTCATTCTCTGACTGGAGAACGTAGACCTTGATCCGATCTCCCGGATTCAGGAGAACGGGCTCTTCGGCCCTACCTGTGAGCTCACGATTGGAGATGACGCCCTCAGACTTGGCGCCGATGTCAACCAAAACCTCGTCCGGGTCCACCCTAACGACTGTTCCGTCGACTATGTCGCCATAGGTGAGGGTGCGAATGGAGTCCGCACTGGTGCGGAGGTACTCCTCCATGGAGCTGAACGTAATCAACTCCTCAACGAGCGCGTCAGTAGCAAGCTGGGCCAACGGGCTAATAGATCCTCCGAGAGCAGAAAGCCGACGCCAACAAAAGGCGCTTCGGTGCGGGCGAGAGTATAGCAGCGCCGAACCTGAGATCCGTCGCCAACTCTCGGTGCTCACTGCAAGAGTACCGGATTATGCCTGGCCCCCGTTGCGGTGCCAAACTGAGGGCACAGGACGACTCCACCCCAACGACCATCTTCCCAAGGAGGACCTAGGTTGGCCATGAACCCACCCCGCACGGTGTACGAGTACAAACAGATGGACACTCTGGAGGAGGTGAATCAAGTGTGCAGGGAGGACGGCTTCGACCTGTTCCAGGCGCTGTCGACCCCTCAGGGGATTCGATATATCGTGCGCCGTGCGCAGGAACCAAGCGAGACCAGGCGTGCCGGGTTCTCGGGCCCCACAGGGCGCTGAGTCCTGTCTCGGCGATCGCTTGGGATGCCGCCAACGGTAGATGCGACCATCGCTCTCTTAGGGCATTGTCAAGGGATTGGCCGGCCGCCGAGAGTCGCGGAGTCGATCAAACGCAGCCCAACCAACCGGGCGGCAATCACAAGGCGTGCCCCCGCGGCGCAGAACTCCAGTGGAGCAAACGTCATCGGATCTACGATGTCGGCGTACTCCAGCCTGATCTTCCCTCTATCCCCAAAAATCGCCAAAGCCCGGCCTCGAAGCCGGTCAGCGAGCCCCTCCCCTGCCTTGAACGCCAGCTGGCACTCGCGCAGCCACCGGCTCAGAAGCAGGGCGTCAGGGCGCTGGTCGGGGGTCAGATAGACGTTACGGGAACTGAGGGCCAGCCCATCTGGATCACGGACAATCGGACACACCTCTATCTCAACTCCCGAATCGAGGTCGCGAGCGAGCCTGGCCACGATGACCGCCTGTTGGGCATCCTTCTCAGAGAAGTAGGCCCGGCTTGGCCCGGTGGCCGAAAACAGCTTGGCGACGATGGTGGCCACCCCTTGAAAATGCCCCGGGCGCGCCGCTCCCTCGAACCTATCGAACCCGGCTCCGGCCACATGCACGGTGGTGGCGAAGTCCACCGGGTAGACCTCTGAGACGGGAGGCATGTAGATGGCGTCGACAGAGGCCGCACGAAGTTGGGCCAGATCTTCTTGAGAGTCCCTGGGGTATCGTTCAAAATCCTCGCCTGGCCCAAATTGGAGCGGGTTGACGAAGATCGAAGCCAAGACCCTGTCGCAGCCAGCACGGGCAGCGGCCACCAGCGACAAATGTCCCCGGTGAAGGGCTCCCATCGTCGGTACCAACCCCACAGTGAAGCCCTGGCACCTCCAGTGGGACGTCAGCTCCCTCAGCTCAGCGGTGCTGCGAAGGATTCTGGGCCCCTCCCCCGTCTTGAAAGGCTCAGGCCGGGCATCGTTACCCGTAACTGTGCTCCGTGTCCGGGTACAGACCCTGCTCAACTGCCCCCTTGAAGCTCAGAGCCGCTGCAACCATGTCCTCCCCGAGGTGCGCGAATTGCCTGACGAACTTCGGCACCGGCCCGACAGTTAGTCCGAGCATGTCGTGGACAACCAGGACCTGACCGTCGCATCCCGGCCCGGCTCCGATCCCCACGGTCGGGATCTCAACAGACCCGGTCAGCTCCTGTGCCAATGCGCTAGGAATCCCCTCGAGGACCACTGAGAAGGCGCCGGCCTCCTCGAGAGCGCGAATGTCGCGACGCAGCCGATCGGCCACCTCGGGCTCGCGTCCCTGCACCCGCAGCCCTCCCATGGCGTGAACGCTTTGTGGGGTGAGGCCTAGGTGCCCCATCACCGGAATGCTTCGCTCGGTCAGGTGCCGGACCACCTCCACCATCGCGCCCCCTCCCTCCAGCTTGACGGCCTGCATTCCGCCTTCTTTGAGCAGCCGCCCAGCCGCCATTGCGGCCGCATCGAGCCCGACGTGGTAGGTAAGGAAGGGCAGGTCGCCGACCAGAAGGGCGTTGCGGCTGCCCCTGGCGACGGAGCTGGCATGCGAGAGCATGTCATCCAAAGTAACTGGAAGGGTGTCCGGCCCCCCATCGCGCAGCTGGTGACCGAGCATGGTGCCGCCGAGCGAGTCCCCCACCAGCAACACCGGGATCCCGGCCTTGTCCAGAAGCGCGGCAGTGGTGAAGTCATAAGCGGTCAGCATGGCGAAGGCGCGGCCTTCCTTCTTCCACCGAAGGAGATCGGTTATCTGTATGGGACGACCCTCAGGCATCCAGTTGTCCTCCACCACGGGCACTTTGGCCCTGTTTCTCTGACATCAACTCGAGAAGCAGTCGATAGACCTCGGCCAACCGCCGATCCACGCCTGCCAGTGACTGGAGGTGGCGAAGACTGGTCTCGGAGTCATGCCGCGTCGCGGGGCCGGTCAGGCCGCCCGAGGCGCCTAGACGCTTGGTGTTCGCTGCTGCGAGGACTAGAAGCTGTCGCAGCGCAGGCCCGGACTCCATCGGCAAACCGGCAGCCAGTGCAACCTCCTCCCCCAGGCCCTCTAGAGCGACCGGCATGACTCCGGCGAGCACGGCGGCGGCGTGGTAGAGCCCTCGGTTCCATCCGTTCCAGGGGAGGGGTGTGATTCCCAACTCCTCGCACAGGGTGAGGATCGGGCCCAAGCCGCCCGGTGAAGCCTCCACGGTGGCCCATGAGCCGTCCAGAGAGGCTGGATTCCCGTCTGGGACCGGGGCCAGCGGGTGTAGAACCCCGACATCCGCACCGCGTTCCGTACATCGGGACAACACCTCAATTCCCAGGACTCCCGCGCAATGAAGCACCACCCTTCCAGCCAGCACACCAGGACCTAGCTCGCCTACCGCGCTGGCGACCTCAAGGATGGACCGGTCCGGGACCGTCAGGATCGTGATGGAAGAGTGTGACACCACCTCCAGGGCACTCTCGAAGGAAGGACAGCCGAGCTCAGCCGCCAAGGTCGAAGCGGCCACCCTGGATCGTGAGGCGACAGCTACCACCGGGTATCGGCCAGACCTGAGGCGTCGCCCCAGCGCCGACCCAAGGCGCCCAGCGCCAACCAAACCGATGCCTTCTTCCGTCTCGGTCACCTCAGGGATCCAAGCGGATTGCGGACGAGTCCACGGCCCGAGCCAATAGTACGCCGAGACGCATGGCTGGGGCCGCCTAGAAGCGCCCTGCTACATACCGGCGGCCCTTGGAGTTCCCTCTTCCACCTGCTGGATCAGCTCATCCATTTCGGCCCGGTCCATCGACTCCACTTCAATCAGGTGATCAGCCAGCGCCTGGAGCGTCCCGCGCCGAAGTGTAAGCACCTTTTTGGCCGTCAGGTAGGCGTTGTCAACCAGGGAGTGCACCTCCTGATCGATCTCCCCGGCCACCTCCTCGGAGTAGTTACGCTGCTCGCCAAGGTCGCGGCCCAGAAATACCAACTCCTCCTTCGTGCCGAAGGCGAGGGGGCCGAGCTTTTCACTCATGCCCCACTCGGTGACCATGCGACGAGCCAGCTTTGTGGCCTTGCCGATGTCGTCAGAAGCCCCGGTGGTTATGTTGGCGTCGCCGAGCAGGATCTCCTCGGCGACACGCCCGCCGAGAATCCCGGCCAGCTGGTCCGTGAGCTCCGCCTTACTCACCAAGACCTTGTCATGCTCCGGAAGCTGCATGGTCCAACCGAGGGCCATCCCCCGGCTAACGATGCTGATCTTGTACGGGGGATCGCAATGGGGCAGGCTGCGCATCACCAGCGCATGGCCCATCTCGTGATATGCGATCACCAGCTTCTCCTGATCGGATATCCGTCGCGACTTTCTCTCCGGACCGGCTATCACCCGGGCGATAGACTCCTCCAGCTCGTGCATCCCAATCACCTTCTTGCTCTGCCGAGCCGAAAGAATGGCAGCCTCGTTGATCAGGTTGGCGAGATCGGCACCACTGAAGCCAACGGTCTGCCGAGCCAGTACCGTCAGGTCGACCGCAGTGTCCAAGGGCTTGTTGCGGGCGTGAACCTTAAGGATCGCCTCCCTCCCCCTGATGTCCGGGGTGTCCAGCGTGACATGGCGATCGAAGCGGCCCGGCCGAAGGAGGGCGGGATCCAGAACGTCAGGACGGTTGGTTGCGGCGATGACGATCACGTGGGTGTTGGTCTCGAACCCGTCCATCTCCACCAGCAGCTGATTGAGGGTCTGCTCCCGCTCGTCATGTCCCCCTCCCAGTCCGGCGCCGCGCTGACGCCCTACGGCATCGATCTCGTCCACGAAGACTATGCAGGGACTGTTCTTCTTTGCCTGATCGAATAGATCACGGACGCGAGAGGCACCAACTCCAACGAACATCTCCACGAACTCGGATCCCGAGATGCTGAAGAAGGGAACTCCCGCCTCCCCCGCCACCGCCTTGCTGAGCAGGGTCTTGCCGGCACCGGGCGGACCGACCATGAGCACCCCCTTGGGGATGCGAGCCCCCAGCGAGGTGAACCGGTCTGGATACTTCAGGAATTCGACGATCTCACCTAGCTCCTGCTTGGCCTCGTCGACTCCGGCCACGTCTGCGAAAGTGACCTGAGGCTTGTCTCCCGCAACCAGCCGCGCCCGACTACGCCCGAACGACATCGCTTGGCTGTTACCGCTCTGGCTCTGCCTCATCATGAACCAGAGGAAACCCAAAATCACCAGGACGATGACGATCTGGGGGAGAAGCTGGAGAAGAAACACGTTGTTACTCGGATTTTGAACTGTGTAATTGGTGAAGTGGTACGCGCTGAAGAAGGTTTGGGTGTCGGTGCCGTCCACCACCGTCTGGTACTCCTTGCCAGTGGTGGTCCACCAGTCGATTGGCGAACTCTGATTAAGAACTTGGGCCCGGTGGCTGGGATTGGAGCTGATTATGATCGCTCCGGAGGGAACGGGCTTGCCAGTGAGCTTCAGCTGGTAGTTCTGAAGAGCCTGCTGTAGGGTCCCGGTGGGCTGGCTGGGAATGGTGGGTCCCGGGGCCATGCGCCATGCGATCACGGCAATCGCCAGGATCGCGGCGAAGATCACCAGGTATGCGACGGCGCGGCGCTGTCCGGACATCCCCGTGATTCTATCCACAAACACCAGCCGTCAATCCTGGCGAGATGAGACATGCCTGCCACCTCGGTTCTGGATTTCTCCCGCCCGCGCAGGATGAGGGAGACTCCGGATGCCCCCCTGCTGGTGACCTGGGCGGGGGCTGACTAAGGGACCAAGGGGGCGAGTCTCAGACTCGCGCGGCCACCATGACGAAGGGCGAACTCCCAAGAAGCTCACTGTCAACTTTGACGCCGCACCCAAGCTGGGTTACAATCTCCGGGCGGCGTGGAGCAGTGGCAGCTCGTCGGGCTCATAACCCGAAGGTCCCAAGTTCGAATCTTGGCGCCGCAACGCTTCCCGACTGAGCGCCGCTGGCATCAGGCGGTATAGCTCAGGGGTTAGAGCGCTCGGCTCATAACCGAGTTGTCCCTGGTTCGAATCCAGGTACCGCCACCGCTTATTCTCCGGATGGCGCCTTCAGAACCGCTGTTGGGACCAGTTCGCTCCGCCGTTGATGGTGGTCCAGACGACACCCGGTGGTCCAATCCAACGACCGACCATCGGGCTCTCAAATCCCAGGAAGGACGAGCTGGGAAGGGCGCGATCAGATCGGGGCGGGACCTTTATCTCCACCTTCCATCGACGCCCACCGGTGCTCGACCCGACCAGCTCGGCCCCTGGGACCGCCGCGAAGATATTCGATGGGCTGGTGGAGGAAAGCTCGGTGAACGTTCCTTTGGTTGTCCGCGGGAGGAGTTGGAGCTGACCGAAGGTGGCACCTGCATCGGTGGAGATGACCACTCCAGCTCGCGAGGACTGGCTTGAGGAGCAGAGGGCCACCAGCACCCCACCCGGGGCCGCAGAGAGATCTGTAGTGCGATAGCTCGCGTCCGCAGCGGCGCATGGGTCACCATGAGACTGCCAGCTGATACCTCCATCGCGCGACTCCTCGATCTGGGTATTCGGCCCCACGGTGCCCGGCGCGGCAAGACCCACGAATGCAACGTAAAGGTAGTCGGACTTCTGGCGGACCAAGATCACCTTGGTGTGGTTGACGGAGGAGGGTGGAGTAAGGAGAGTCTGCCAGGCGTTCTCACCGATCGGCGACTGGTCGATGGACCAATCGCAGGGTCCAGGGCACCCCTGGCGCGAAAAGCTGACCCGCACCGCGGTCCCCAAAGCCACCTTGATGGCACTCACCTCTCTTCCGGTCTGAAGCGTCCAGGAGAGGCCGCCGTTGGTGGTCAGCGAGTATGGCCCGCCCGATGACGAGTAGGCGTACCCAATGTCAGGGTTCGCAAAACGGATCTGGCTCACTTCTGGAACTCCCGCAGGGCACCCGACCGGAGCTGCCTCCACCAGACAGGCGTGCAGGTCAGTGACAGTGATCCAGGCCCGGCCACCGTCGGTAGTCTCCAGCACTGTCGCGCATCGTTGCCCCGAGCAACCGGGGGCAACACCCAGCGCCCAACCCTGTTGGTCACTGACCCAAGTCAGGTCCGCAGCCTGGAATCCGGAGATGCTGCTGCCGGGATACGGAGCTGCCTTGGTGGGCGCTGCGGAAGTCAAGTTCCCGGAAGAGCCACCACACCCCGTCAGGGCAAGTCCCAAGAGAAGGACCCCGGCGGCAAGCACTCTCGACGGTCGCACTTTAAGGGTGAACGGTACACCGTCCGCCGGGGGTACGGAGCGCGGCTTTTTTGACTCCGGCTCTTAGCTGGGGAACCTTGACTGGCTGTCCGGTCAGCCGATGGCGACGGTGGCCCTGGCCATGGTCTCGATCACCGAGCCGACCTGCGCAACCCCCTGCTCAGCCGCCCCCGGGCCGGCCACGGCCGCCGCACTCTCTATCGCATAGGTCTGTTCCCCCGCCAGCCCCAGACCCTGTGCCCGGGCAAGCTCGGCCTGCCAAGCCGGCGAGGAGGAGTACCCGACCTCCTGTTGCTGAGCGCGGACCTGGCCCCCCAGGGCGACGGTCTGGGTTTGCAACTGTGCCAGCTCGAGACGGAGCCGTTGGTCGCCTCTGTAGCTGGAGTAGGCGGCTACCGCGATCCAGCAGGCCATGACTGCCGCTACGGCCACCAACAAATGCCAGGGTTCCAATCGAAGGGATCGCCGAAAGAGAATCCAGCGAACGCGCGTCTCTTGGATCAGGCCCCACTGGGGTCCGTCGCCATCAGCTCGATTGTGGTTGAACGTGTGGTGAGTGCTCGGCTTGGCGGATGCGGAGTTGAATCCCGCTTGTTGGCTACCCAGTATAGAGCCAGAGGGCAGGGCGTTGTTCGCTGTTCAGCTGGCCGGAGTGGTTCTCAGCCATCGGACTCCGAGCCCTCTGCCATCTCCTCTTGACGGACCGAGGCGGCCCAGGACCGGGCAGACCGCCGCAGCGCGCCCTCGGGGTCGACATTCAGCTCCCTGGCGAGCGCCACGACCGACCACAGTAGGTCCCCGATCAACTGATCGGACTCTCCAGGGCGGCCGGACATCGCCTCCTGCAGTCGCGGCATGGTCTGCGCTCCATGCGGAAGTAGAGCTCGGGCGGCCGGTCCCGCTCTGGCTCCTCGCCGCTGATATGACGACGCCAGTGCAAGTGCCGGAAGGGCGTCTGGAATACCGTCCAGGCTGGAAGTGCGCTCGGGCTTTTCATTCCGCTTCAACTGGTCCCAGTTCTGCAGCAACTGCTCTTCGTTCACGACCTCGGCACCTTCGAAAACGTGGGGGTGCCGGGAGATCATCTTGGTGGCGGCGCGGGCCGCGACCTGTTCTAAATCGAACGCCCCGCGCTCAGAGCCGATGGCACTGTGCATCGCCACCTGGACCAGCAAGTCCCCCAGTTCCTCCACAATCCCTAGCGGATCGTTGGCCTCCACGGCAGCGATCAGCTCGTGGGTCTCCTCCAGCAGATGCGGGATGAGGCTGAGATGGTCCTGCGCCTGATCCCAGGGGCAGCCCCCCGGGCCCCGGAGCCGGGCCATCACTGCGAAGAGGCGGTTCAACTGAGCGTGCGGCTCCGAATTCAAAGCTGGCCGCCATTGGCAAGAGCGACCGGGGTTCGGGCTTCAGCGGTGCGTCGCAAGAGGCCGATCAAGAGGTCCAACCACGAGGGACCGGCCATCGTGGCGTTCAAGCGCAACCGATTTGGGCTGAACTCGGTGAGCTTCGGCATCTCGGCTACAAGCTGGCTTAAAGGTATCCGGTGCCCGGGCTCGAAGCGCACTGAGACCCAGTCCCCATCCGTCTCCACCGCCGCTGCGCCCGCCGCAGCCGCGACCAGCCGGACTCTAAGCGTGACCAAGAGGTTTTCCACCTCGGTGGGCCGTGGCCCGAAGCGCTGACGCAGGTTACGCGCGGTTTCCTCCAACTCCGCCTCAGTTGTGGCCGCCGCCAATTGTTGATACACGCGCAGGCGGAGACGCTCATCTGGGATGTATCCAGGAGGCAACAGGCTCCTCAGCGGCAGCGCCACGGAGACCTGTGCCGGAGACTCGACAAGCTCCTCCCCCTGCGCCGCCAGGACTGCCTGGTGAAGCAGGTGGTTATACATCTCCATCCCCACGGCGGCAATGTCCCCATGTTGCGCCTCTCCCAGGACGTTGCCGGCACCCCTGATTTCAAGGTCCTTTAGTGCCAGGGCGAACCCTGAGCCCAGATCCTGGAGATCGGCGACGACGTCTAGCCGCTTGTCGGCCTGCTCAGTCAGGGAGCGCGTTGGATCGTAAAGAAAGTAGGCGTAGGCGCGCTGGCCCGAGCGCCCCACGCGCCCCCTCAACTGGTACAGCTGGGCCAGGCCGAGCCGCGAAGCGTCATCAACTACCAGGGTGTTGGCGTTGGGAATGTCAAGTCCATTCTCGATGATCGTGGTGCAGCAGAGGACATCGACCTCCCCCTCGGTGAAGGCCACCATCACCCGGGCCAGCTCGCGCTCATCCATCTGGCCATGAGCTATCGCCAACCGCGCCTCCGGCACCAGCTCCCGGAGAAGTTCGACCTCGCGAAGCATGCTGTGGACGCGGTTGTGCACGTAGTAGACCTGGCCGCGGCGGGCGAGCTCCCTCCTGATCACATCCTGGATCAGGCCCCCCTCCTTGGCGGTGACGTAGGTGCGGATCGGCAAACGACCCTCAGGTGGGGTCCGGATCACCGAAAGGTCACGTATTCCTGCCAGGGCCATGTGCAGCGTCCTGGGTATGGGGGTGGCTGACAAAGAGAGGATGTCCACCGAGGTGCGCAGCTGCTTCAAGCGCTCCTTCTGCCGCACCCCAAAGCGCTGCTCCTCGTCCAGCACCACGAGCCCGAGGCGCTTGAACCGAACATCCTTCTGAAGCAGCCGGTGAGTTCCAATCACGATGTCAACCGTGCCCTGGGCGAGCCCGGCCATCACCTGCTTAGCCTCATCGTCCGTGCGCAAGCGGGAGAGTTGCTCCACGGAGATGGGGAAAGCGGTCAGCCGGTCCTGAAACGTCAGGAAGTGCTGCTGCGCCAACACGGTCGTCGGCACCAGCACCGCAACCTGCTGCCCTCCCTCCACCGCCTTGAAGGCGGCGCGCAGGGCAATCTCGGTCTTGCCGAAGCCGACGTCACCACAAAGGAGTCTGTCCATCGGCCGCTCGGACTCCATGTCGCGCTTTATGTCTTCCAGGACCATGAGCTGGTCTCTGGTCTCCTGATAGGGGAACGATGCCTCCATCTCCTGCTGCCAGTGGGTGTCCGCCGGAAAGGCGTGCCCCTTCGCCTTGCGCCTCAAGGCGTAGAGTTCGACTAGGTCCTCTGCGATTTGGTCTATCCGCCGACGAACTGAGCGCCGGGTACGCTCCCAGTCACCGGAACCGAGCCTGGAGAGGGTTGGGGAGGCATCAGCGCCGCCTGAATAGCGCTCGACCCGGTCCAGATGCTCAGCCGGAACGTAGAGCTTGTTGCCATCGGCGTACTCAAGCTGCATGTACTCGCGCTCGGTCGTACCGTCACTGACTCGGCGCATGCCGACAAACCGCCCCAGGCCGTGATCACGATGGACCACGACGTCGCCGAGCTCAAGCTTGAAGCGAAAGACCGAAGGGTCGGCGGTGGAGCCCGGGGCGTGTCTCAGCCTCCCCGAAGCGCTGGACTCGGCTCTGTGAACCGAGCGCAGCAACGCCGACGCCCGCCGCTTTTGGGCGCCGAAGAGATCAGAGTCGGCGACCACCGCAACCCCGGCCCCGCTGAGTAGGAGCCCTGCTCTGAGGTCTCCGGGACCGACCAGGAGGCCGCCGCTGGGGATTGGAGTGTCAGTTGCAGAGAAGCTCTCGACGGAGGTTGGCCGGAGACCTCGCTCTTCGGTCAGCTCGGTAACTCGTGACTCCTGGAGTCCCAGCTGCAGGACAGTTCCCGCTGCGGCCCGAAATTCCTCGGCCCACCGATGAAATGCCTCCATGCTCCCTGCAAACGCCGGTACAGCGAGCATCTGGGCATCACCGAGAATCTGATCCTGCCCACCCACCTCTCGCATGAGGTCGAGCCAATCAGATGAATGAATCCTGGCCTCCAACGTGCCGAGTTGAGCAACGGCCAGCGGAAGTTCCTTGGGCAGCTCTCCGCGAGCCACCTCGGCGGCGCGAATCGACTCGCACTCATCGAGCCAGGTGGAGCACAGCCGCCCGAGCCGACTCCAATCCTCGGTGATGAACACCGTATCCGCTGGCAGATGGACGAGCAGGGTATTAGCTGGGTCGGCAAGCAGCGGACCGACGGCGTCGACCGGGTCCGGCAGACCACCCCCTAACATCAGGTCAAGATCGGCCTGCCATCGGTCCCGGACGTCCCCTCGCAGTTGGACCAGCTCCCACTCTGAGATGCGTCGAGCGCTGCCTTGAAGGGTCGTCCGATCCAGGGAAAACTCCCGTGCTGGCATCAACTCCACCGCAAGAAGCTTGGCCCTCGATCCCTGAGTTTCTGGGTCGAGGCGCCAAAGGCCGGCCACGGTGTCGGCCTCCCACTCCGCCCTCCAAGGGTGGTTGTCAAGAGGAAAGCAGTCGATTATCCCTCCACGCCTTGCGAAATCACCGGGACGAGCCACAATGGATTCCTGGCGATAACCGGATTCCAACAGTAGCTGGGCCATTCGCTCCGGAGCCAACTGCAGCCCGGGCTTGACCTCCGCCAGCCACGTCCCAACCCACTCCCTGGACAGTGTCGGGCGCAGCAGCGCCTCCGCCGAGGTGACCACCACCCCTGGGCGACCGGAACTGAGTTCTCGCAGGGTCTGCAGGCGGTGTCTCACGATCGCCGACGCTGGCGCCACCCGGTCAAAGGGCAGGGTGTCGGCCGCGGGGAAGAGGCTGCATCCCGGTTCTCCACCCAGCCAGGTCGCTACCTCTTGCCAGGCGGCCTCAGGCTCCGACACCAGCAGGCAGACCGTCCTGCCCAACAGCCGCTGCGCCAGCACCGCAAGCAGGGGCGCGCCCGCGTGAGGGACACCTCCGATCTGACCCTGCCCCAACCCGGCTTCCTTCCATTGGTCGAGTGTTCTGCCCAGCGGTGACTCGCTGAGCCTGGCAATCAGGCTGCTGTCTTGACCTGCCGGTCGGAGTCTGACCGAGTTTCCAGCCATGGTTCTAGTCGTCATCTTTGGGAGCTCCCGTGGAGGGTGGAACGCTCCGGTTGAACTCGGTCATCGCCTCCGCGATTCCGACTTCCGCCAACTTCAGGACCGCGTCGCCTGCCCGGAGCTCGGCGCCGACCAACTCCTCTCGCTCACGGTCGCCGGGGCGCCCCAGGACGTAGTCGATGGGATCGACTCCCTCGGGCGGCCGTCCGATACCTATGCGCACCCTCGTAAACTGCTGAGATCGCCAGTGGTCCTGAAGAGACTTGATCCCGTTGTGGCCACCTGGACTTCCACCAGCCCTAAGGCGAAGGCGGCCAAGGGGTAGATCCAAGTCGTCATAGACGACAACTACCTGGGCCAATCCGAGCCCCAGGGTTCGTGTGAGATGCACTCCCGCCTGACCAGATGAATTCATAAAGGTCAGGGGCTGCGCCAGCACCAATTCGGTCTCACCCCATCGAGCGCGAGCAACAACCGCCGGACCCGCGTATCGATCTCGCCTGGCACCGAGTCGCTCACCCAGGGCCCTGACCGCCTCTGCACCGACATTGTGGCGCTGCAGACGGTACCCTGGCCCGGGGTTGCCCAGCCCCACCACCAGAAGGGTCGAGTCACTCACGCGGATGGCTGCAGCGGCGGGACCCGGGGCGGAAGCCAGCCGCGGCGAGCGGCGTGCTGGGAGAGAAGTTGGCGGGTGGCAATGGTCATCCGCGATGCGTCCCGCGCCAGGTAGTGGTCATGACCGAGCAGATGGAGCAGCCCGTGAATGGCGAGCAGACCCACCTCGCTCGTAGGATCGGCCCCTGCCTCTTGGGATTGGCGAAGCGCGGTCGGCACGGAGATCACGATGTCCCCAAGCTGAGTGTCCTCTCCAGGGGCAATGCGAAATGCACTTCCGTCTCCCGGGCGACTGGCAGGAAACGAAAGCACGTCGGTGGCCGAATCGACGCCCGCGAACCGCCGATTGAGCCGGCGACTCTCACGGTCCGTGGTCAGCCGACATGCCAGGCAGTTCCCGGCCAGACCCAAATCAGCGAGCGCTTCCTCGAGCAGCCTGCCAACCTCGCACCGGCGGGCAAACTGGCGTTCCGAGGCACTTAGAGAGCGGGAAAAGGAGAGGGCGACCTCGGACCGGGGTGGCTGACGCTGACCTATACCTGCTTCGCTCGCCGCTTCCGGGCCGCCATGGTCTTCTTCTTCCGGCGAACGCTGGGCTTCTCGTAGAACTCCCGACGCCGCACCTCGGTGAGTATGCCGTTCTGCTTGATCTTCTTGTTGAAGCGACGCAGCGCGCTCTCGAACGACTCCCCTTCCCGCAGCTTTACCTCCGACAGTGGATTTCACCTCCTAGGGCCCATCAAATTCAATGCCGGTTGGCACCGGCCGGCGGATGTATGCCGAACTGGGATTGTAGCTTTCTGAGGACATGAGGGCCTCTTTGCAGTTCCCATTTCACGAGGGCACCGGGGTCAGCACCGATGGCGGGGGTGCGAGATCCTGTTCCGCCGGCCACTAGGCAGGGTGGGCCGTCGGTGCGCCTAGATGGGCCTGAATCAGCGCCAAGGTTCCCCCAGGGTCCTCCTGAAAGAACATATGCCCGCGCCCCGGGAGCCACTTCAGCATCGCGTCGGGGATCTGGTTGGCGAGCACTGTTCCGTTTCCCGGCGGCATCACGACGTCGGATGTCCCATGAAGTACCAGCGTGGGAGCTGTGATGTTGGCAAGCCTCTCGCCGGTGTCATGGTGTCTGATGGCCGCCCAGTGGGCGGCGAAGACTCCGGGACGCACTGGGTGCGTGGCTCGCCAGTGGACGGCGTCCTCGATGACCTCCGAGTGGGCCTCCCGCCAACGCCGCTCGTACAACACCTGACAGGCGACGCGATACGCGAGGCCGGGTTCCTTAGCGTCGCCCCCCAGCAGCAACCTGGTGTTGGCTGGATCTGCTCGCACCGACAAATGGCCCCCGGGCCCGGTACACCCGAGGATCAGGGATCGGACGGCCTTCGGGTATCGAATGGCCAGATGCTGGGCAACCATCCCGCCCATGGACACCCCGAAGACAAAGGCTCCGCCGGGAGCCAACCTCTCCAGGACCGTGGCCGCATCGTCGGCCAACTGCTCCATCGAATAGGGTCCGGGCGTGGCGTCAGACCCGCCCAGACCGCGCTGGTCGACGACCAGGCACCGCCAACGCTGGGCGAGCTCGGCGATGTTCCAGACGAAGGCGTGGTAGTCGGTGCCAAGACCCGGGATAACAAGGAGAGGTTGTCCCTCCCCCACGTCGTGCACCGCGAGGTGCACCCCAGGCTCAACCTCCACCGCTCGCAGCTGGCTCGAAGATGGCCACTCCATGAGGCGATGGTATCGACCAAACCCCGCAAGCCGGGAAGGCGCTACTCGATCACCAGTTGGAAGTAAACTCGGGGCGTGCCCACCATTCTTGTCGCCCCGCGACAGGTGAGCCCCGATGGAGTTGTTGAAATCGTCGGTGAGGACGCTCATCACCTGACGCGCTCGCTGAGAATGCACCCCGGGGACACCATCACGGTGGTCTGCTCTCCGGGCAAGGAGCACCTCGTACGGCTGGACGCCGTGAGCTCGGCGACCGTCCTGGGGCGGGTGGTCTCATCCCTGGTGATAGGAAGGGAGGCAGCAGCCCGAGTCCACCTTCTCCAGGCGATCCCCAAGGGGCACGGGATGGGTGAGGTCTGCGAAAGGGTGGCGGAGCTCGGAGTCGCCTCGGTCTGGCCGGTGCTCACAGAGCGCACCGTTCCGCGCTTCGACGGCGGCCAGGTCCCACTGCGACAGGTCAGGTGGCAGCGGATTGCGAGGGAGGCGGCGCAGCTTGCCGGGCGCCATGTGGCGCCCGCGGTCAACTCGGTGATGCCTTTGGAGGAGGCCGTTGAGTCGACTCTGAGGCTTGAAGACTCGCCCCAGCTGGTGGCCTGCGCCAGCTCGGCGACAGCGGGGATCGCTTCATTCCCGTGGGACCCCGGTCGACCCACGGCCCTTGTGATCGGCCCCGAGGGCGGCCTTACCCCCGGCGAGCTGGAGTACCTTGAGGCGCGGGGAGCACGCACGGTCTCTCTGGGCCGGCGCAATCTCCGCACCATCCTTGCCGCCACGGTGGCCGTCGCCGTCCTGCTGTCAAGGGCAGGTGACCTGGAGGTTTGAACCAGGTGAGAGACAGCTCCTCAGCGGAACCTGGGGGCGAGTCCCAAGAGGCCATCATCTCGTTCGAGAGAGAGCCACGGACTACGTCTTACCTGCTTCCAAACTCGGATGGCGCCCTGGAGGAGATAACTATGGAGGTTGAACTCCGGCGCGACCCCCTCACCCAAAGGAGCGGGCGCCTGGCGCATTTCCAGGGTTTCCACCTGCAGCGAGTGGACCTCTCCGCGGTGGTGACAACCAGTCGGGAGGGCTGCCCCTTCTGCCCAGACCGGTTGTTGGAGGTGACCCCCCTGCTGCCCCATGCCGCCGAAGGCAGGATTCGGCGAGGGGAGTCAACACTGTTCCCGAACTTGAGCCCGTACGACCGCCACAGCGTGGTGGTGGCACTGACCGAGCAGCACTTCGTCCCCCTCGAGGAGTTCACCGCCGATCAAATCGTAAGTGGGATCCAAGCACTGCAGGACTACTTCAAAAGTCTGGCGCCGCTGTCCCAGGGCAGCTTTTCCCTGGTGACTTGGAACTACATGCCTCTGGCAGGAGCGACTCAGGTTCACCCCCACATTCAAGGCTTTTTGACCGATCGGCCGGGCAACCTCCTCGAGGATGAGATCCGCAGCAGCCGCGCGTTCTACCTCAAGCACGCCCAAAGGTATTGGGATGGCCTTAGGTCCTGCGAGAGGCAGCTGGGCGAGCGCTTCATCGCCGAGGCTCCCAACACCTTTTGGTTGACGGCTTTCGTCTCCAAGAGCGTGGTCTCTGACCTACTCGTGATCTTTCCGCGGTATCGTTCGCTCGAAGAGCTCCCCCGAGAGGCGATCCATGAGTTTGCGGTGGGGCTCTGCTCAGCACTTCGCCGTTTGGCCGCCGACGGTGTGGGTTCCTTCAATCTCGCCTTCTATCCAAGCCCCGCAGGCGAGCCCGACGACCATTTCCGGCTCCACGCTCGCATCTCGCCACGAATCTACTTCAACCCCGATATCCAGGGGTCCGACACCACGGCCTGGCACCACCTGCTCGAGGAACCGTTCATGGTTCGAAGTCCCGAGGAGCTTGCGGCCCTGATGAGGGATCCGATGGCAAGATCGCTTGCTCGCTAGCTCGGCGCTGGGCCATCAACCAGCTCCAGCTGGTCGGTTCGGACCCCGTCGCGAAGCTGTTCGATCGTTTCGGGTGGTGATGTGGGGCCCCAGCTGACCGCAGCCGGGACCCCATCCTGTGCCGCAGAAACTACTCCCCGGAGGTGCCCGCCTCTATCACCTGGGGTTCATCCTGCCGATCACCACTAGCGACTGGAATTCTGCGGGGAGCGGGAGCGGCAACCCTGGGTATACGAACGGTGAGGACTCCGTTTTGGAAGCTCGCGCTGATCTGATCCTCCTTGACGTCCGAGGGAAGGGTCAGCTGCCGAACTAAGGTGTACGCACTACGCTCCCGGCGCAAATAGGTGCCCTCTGACTGCTCTTCACCGCGCGCCTTGCGCTGGCCCCTGATGGTCAACACCCCTTGGTCGGCGGTAATCTCGACCTCGTCAGGGCCGAGCCCCGGAACCGAGGCCTCGATAACAAACTCACCGTCGCGCTGCCGAATGTCCAGAGGCAGGTAAGTCACAGGCATTGATGGCCGGGCGCCCCTATCACCGTCCGAGACGGCGGACAGGTAAGAACCGTTGCCCAGCGCGTCGTTGGCCCAGCGGGCCATCTCCGATTGCAGATTGAACAGGTCGCTCCATGGATCCCAACGAGCCATCGCAAACACCTCCAACATCACCGATTCACCCAGCTTTTCTGGGGGGATGGCCTCATCCCAAGGCGGTGATACCCGCTCGCCCACTGGCCTAAACCGCGCCCAGGAATCAGATTCCGATGGCGTCCTTGATGTGCTCAAAAAAGCCCCGGCGGACCGGGTGCGGCTTACCGTCTGGTGGCGCCAGCTCACGAAGCAAGTGGCGTTGGCGATCGGTCAACTTCGTCGGGATGACCACGCGAAGCCGGACCACCTGGTCACCCCTGCGACCGGTGCGGGGGTCTGGGGCTCCCTTCCCTGCTAGGCGTACCTGCTCACCGTACTGGGTGCCCGGTTTGACCGTCATCGTGGCGGGACCATCAACCGTCGGTACTTCAATGGTGTCGCCAAGCGCGGCCTGGGACACGGTGATGGGACACTCGTAGACGATGGTCATCCCTCGGCGGACCAGGTGCTCGTGAGCCCTGACCGTGATGACCAGAAAGAGGTCTCCCGGCGGCCCACCTCGAGGCCCCGCCGCCCCCTCCCCTGGAACTCTGACCTGCATCTCGTTGTCCACCCCAGCTGGAATCTGGACCTCGATGGACTTCTTGGCGTCAATCAGACCCTGGCCGTGACACACCGAACAGGGAGAGTCGATCACCTGCCCCTCGCCGCGGCATCGGGGACAAGGCTCCACCGTCACCATCTGACCCAGCAGCGACTGGCGCACCCGCTGCACCTGACCTCGGCCTTGGCATTCCTGACAAAGGATGGCCGCTGTCCCCGGCTGGGCACCCGACCCTTGGCACTCCTCACAGGCCGCGGGCTTGGACACCTCGAAGGTCCGGGTCACCCCCGTGATCGCTTCCTGGAAGTCGATCGTCACGTGTAGGCGCAGGTCGGATCCACGCCGCGGCCCGGTCCGCTGCCGCTGTGCGCCGCCACCGCCAAAGAACATATCGAAGAGATCGAAGGCCGACTGGAAGTTGAACGCTCCCCCGCTGCCCATTCCCTCTCCAGCCTGCCCGTAGGCATCGTAGCGCTGCCTCCTGGCGGGGTCGGAAAGCACCTGATACGCCTCCCCAACCTCCTTGAATCGTTGTTCCGCCTCGGTATCCCCACCGTTGCGATCAGGGTGATACTGCATGGCGAGTTTCCGGTAGGCCCGCTTCAGCTCCTCAGGAGTGGCGCCGCGGTCCACCCCTAGGACTTCGTAGTAATCGCGCTTGGTCTGCGGCATCAATCGGGGGCGGACTCGTCGGGCAAGGTTTCCACGGTCTCCTCAACGGCCACGGTCGGTCCCGAGGCCCCCCGACTGGGCGTTGCGGCTTGAGCCACACTCACCTGAGCCGGGCGGATCACCCTGTCATGGATCTGGTAGCCAGGGACCAGCTCCGCGACAACCATGTCACGTTCCAACCCGGAGCCCTCGACAGTGGTAACGGCATCGTGCAGACGCGGGTCAAACGGCTCCCCAACCGCCGGCACACGCTTGACTCCCTGAGAGGCCAGCGCCTCCTCGAGCTGACGCAGGGTAAGTCTCAACCCGGCGGACAGCCCGTCGGTGGCGTCCTCGTCGATGTGAGACACCGCTCGTTCCAGGTTATCCAGCGCGGGAAGCAGTGCGGTAAGCAGCGCCGCGGCACCATACCGCGCCAGGTCCTGTGTCTCCTGGAGCTTCCGTCGCTTGTAGTTCTCGAAGTCAGCTGCGAGCCGCTGGTATGACGCCCTGGTCTGGTCGAGCTCGCCCTCCACCCTCTGGAGTTCGGCATGGAGGTTGGATGTGGGCGTCGCCGACACTCCCGATTCCGCCTCGGCGGGTGGCTCAACGCGCTCACGACTCTGGTCTGGCATATCAGCCTCCCGGCTAGAAGATGATCTCAACTGAGGAGTCGGCTGAGGGCCTCGCCCGTCAACTGCGAAACCAACTGCAACCGGGCGGCCACCCGACCGTAGCGAATCCTGGTCGGTCCTACCACCCCCAGCGTACCCCAACTGTGGGTTCCGGCTCGGTAACTGGTCAGCACCAGACTGCAGTCCCGCAATTCCTGCAAGCGGTTCTCATGGCCGATGACGACCTGCATTCCGACCCTTGGAGCAAGTTCGCTCACGACCGCGGCGAGAATCCTCTGCGCCTCCAACACCTCCAGGACCGTCCTCAGCCGTTGGGGATCCTCGAATTCCGGGTTGCGGACCAAGTTACGAACTCCGTCATGGATGACCAAGGAGGCTCTGGTCTCCACCTGCCGCAGCCCCCGCACAACTTCGACCGCCAAGGATGGCGAAATGCCCGGCAAATCCAACGCTTCCTCGATCTCAGCCGCCGTCCTTCCAGCGAAGGTTCGATTGAGAAGAGCGGCCGTCTCGGTCAACGCCGTTTGGTCGAGCTCGGCGCTCACAGCTGTCGTCCGCTGGTAAACGAAGTTGCCATTGGCCACGACCACCAGCAGCGCCTGTCCGGGCTTGGCCATGACCAGCTCAACATGGACCAACCGGGCCACGGAGTTGTTCGGGCCAGTCACCAGCGCAACGTTGTCGCTCAGCCTGCTCAGCGTGGCCGCTGCGAGCTCTAGGATGGTCTCGACGTCGGGTGCTGCATCGTCGAAGCTCTGCCGCACCTGCCGGCGCAATGGCGGCTCCACCAACTCCTGGGGCAGCAGGAAATCGACGAAGTAGCGGTAACCCAAATCCGTCGGGATTCGCCCAGCCGAGGCATGGGGCTGGGTCAGAAAGCCATCGTCAACCAACTCCGACAGCTCATTGCGAATCGTAGCCGAGCTGAGCTCCAGGAAGTACCGAGCGGCAAGCGCGTGGGAACCCACGGGCACCACCGTCTCGGTGTAGTCCGAGACGACCGCCCCTAGAATCCTCTCCTTTCGCAGATCCATGCCGCTGACTCCAGTGCCTGATTAGCACTCCCATGACGCGAGTGCTAAGTCGAGTTTAGCACGGGCGTTCTGGGCCCCGCCGCCCGGTGGCAGGCCGGCCCAGCGCGTTAGCGTCGACCATCCGGGAAGCCGTGCGATCCGCTCAAGCGACCGCCTCCGGACGCGCCAGCGCCACATCCAACCAGGATCGAGAGAGGCGAAGCCGAGCCTTAGCCACTCCTAATCTGGATTAGGTCCAAATTGCGATAGTATCTGCGGGTGGCTTTCAGCAGTCAGACGCGGGCTACCGAGGGGAGGTCGGGTCTGCACCCATTCTCGGGCTCTATCACTGCTGAGCGTGAAGCCCTAGTCAGGAGGGCCGGCATCCGGGAAGTGGTCTTTGGAGTTCAGGATGGGATCCTGACGACCATGGGGCTGACGACCGGGGTAGCCACCGCCACCGCAGGAGCTGCAGTAGCTCACACCACAATTCTCATCGCCGGCATCGCAGGGGCCCTTGCTGGCATGGTGTCAATGGGCACCGGCGCATACCTCGCCGGGTGCGCCGAGCGAGATCTGAAACATGCCGCGATCCACAAAGAGCGAGGTGAAC
Source organism: Candidatus Dormiibacterota bacterium (assembly GCA_027313505.1). Lineage (GTDB taxonomy): Bacteria > Chloroflexota > Dormibacteria > Aeolococcales > Bog-877 > AG-12. The sequence continues at coordinate 72,156 of DAHVDN010000003.1, read as the reverse complement.
TCAAGAGCCAACCAGTAGAGGAACACGCGGAGATGGTCGCCATCCTGATGGACCGAGGAGTGCCCCAGGAGACCGCGGACGAACTCTCCAGCGCCTTGGCGCAATACCCCCGACTCTGGGAGGAAACTCACATTGAGAAGGAGCTCGGGATCTCGAGCGACCCTCAGGACTCCCCTGGTCGAGACGGCTTGGTCATGGCCGGCACGTTTCTGATCGGAGCTGTGGTTCCCATTCTGCCGTTCATTCTCCTGACAGGACTACCGGCGGTCATCGGTTCTCTGGCGCTCTCGGCCGTCGCTCTCCTGATGGTCGGCGTGGGCAAGGCCCGTGTCATTGGCCAGCGGCTGCTGGTCGGAGGAGCGGAGGTGCTGGCTGTGGGTACAGCCGCAGCGCTGGCGGGGTACGTCCTGGGGGTCCTCCTACCCCACCTGTTCGGTCTACGCCTTCCGCCTGCCTGATTGTCAGGCGACCGAAAGCTCCAGGGTGAGCCGATCGAGAATGTCCACCCCTCCGGTCGTGGCCCGGACCGTTGTCCCATCGACCTCCAAGAGCCCCAAGAGCTCCAGCTCGCGAGCGCGAGCCAGCTGGCGCTCGGAGCGCAGGCCAACGCCGTCGGATAGCCTCAGCCCACAAGCCAGACGCTCGAGCTCAACTTGTGATTCGTCCAGCCACTCGTACGCTCTGATCCCTCGTCCTCCTGAGTCCACATTGCGGATGTAGGTCGCAGCGTCTCGGAAGTGCCAGTATCGAAGGCCAGCTCCCCGTCCGTCGATCCCCAGTCTCCAGCCCTCGTCAGCCGCCAAGAAGCCATGCGCTCCCGCTCCTGCGGCCAGGTAGGGCTGGCCCCTCCAATAGGTCAGGTTGTGCTGAGACTGGAAGCCTGTTCGGGCATAGTTGGAGACCTCGTATTGGACGAGGCCCTCTTGCGCCAGGAGCTCAACCGCCAGCCTGCGCTCGCGTAAGTATGCTTCGACGGACGGCGCCTCCCGGCGGTGTCTGGCGATCTCGCGGTGAAGTGGGGTATTGCGCTCGACCGTCAGCTCGTAACAGGACACATGCTCCGGATGGAATTGCAGGAGGCGACGAAGACTGGACTCGAATGAGGTCCGGTCCTGGCCCGGTACCGCATAGATCAGGTCGCAGCTCAGGTCCGCCAGTCCTGCCCGTCGGCAGTTGCGGATCGCCTCCACCGCTGAACTGGCACTGTGGGTCCGTCCCAGCCAGCGAAGGGATGCGTCATCCAGGCTCTGAACTCCGAGAGATACCCGATTGAATCCGAGGACCAACCATCTGGCGACCAGATCCCGGGTGATACCGTCAGGGTTGACCTCGATGGTCACCTCCGGCGTGGCCGCCAGCGAGAACTCAGAGAAAACAAAGGCCAGAAGCTGTTCGAGAAGCTGGGGCCGGAGGAGGTTGGGAGTTCCTCCGCCGAGGTACACCGTGTCGAGTACCATCGCCCTGCCCCCGCGAAGCAGCTTGAGCTCGTCCATCAGCGCCTGCACATAGCGCTCCTGCAAGCCATCCCCTTTCAGGCTGATGGCGAAGTCGCAGTACGCACAGCGCTGAGTGCAGAACGGAATGTGCAGGTATAGGGACCGCGGCCCGCAATGCCCGGCGTCAACGGTCAAGCGACAGGACAGCCATGAATGCCTCTTGAGGGATCTCGACGCTTCCAATCCGCTTCATCCGCTGCTTGCCCTCACGCTGCTTCTCGAGAAGCTTTCGCTTGCGCGTGATGTCACCTCCATAGCACTTTGCCAAAACATCCTTCCGCAACGCCGGCACCGTCTCCCGGGCGATGATCTTGCCCCCGACCGCGGCCTGCAGGGCGACCTCGAAAAGCTGCCTGGGGATGACCTGTTTAAGGCGTTGAACAAGCCGACGGCCCTGGTTGCTGGCCTGTTGCCGGTGGACGATGGCGGAGAGAGCGTCCAACTTGGCGCCGGCCACCAGGATGTCCAATTTCACCAATTGCTCGCGGCGATATCCGGAGATGTGGTAGTCCATGGAGGCGTACCCACGACTACGCGATTTGAGCTGGTCATAGAAGTCGTGAATGATCTCCCCGAGGGGCAGATCGTAGGTGAGAAGCGCGCGGTTCCCCGGTTGATATTCCAGATGAACGAACTCCCCGCGGCGTTCCTGACAGAGCTCCATTATTCCTCCCAGGTATTCCCGGGGCACCACGACCTCCACCTTTACCCGGGGCTCTTCGATCCACTCCACCTTCTCGGGATCGGGGAGCTGGTCTGGGTTATCGATCTCGACAGAACGTCCCTCTCGGAGCTGCACACGGTAGGCGACTGAGGGGGCGGTCGTGATCAGGACCAGGTCAAACTCGCGCTCCAGTCGCTCCTGGACGATCTCCATGTGCAGCAGACCCAGGAACCCGCAGCGGAAGCCGAACCCGAGCGCCGCAGATGTCTCCGGCTCGAAGGTGAGCGCAGCGTCATTCAACTGCAGGCGCTCCAGAGCCTCCTTCAATCCCGAGTAGCTGTCTCCGTCTACCGGAAAGACCCCGGCCCAGACCATGGGGCTCGCCTGCCGATACCCCGGCAGAGCTACCTGCGCCGGACGGTGAAATTCCGTGATGGTGTCCCCTACCTTGCTGTCGCGGACGTTTCGAATTGAGGCGATGAGGTATCCCACCTCTCCCGCGGTGAGCTCGGCAACTGCCTCCATCCCGGGACGAAAGACTCCAACCTCGTCGACGGTGAAGGTGCCCTGCCCCGCCATCATGAGAATCTGAGTCCCGGCACGAAGGACCCCGTCCACCATCCGAATGTAGACCACCACCCCTCGGTAGGGGTCGTACTTGCAGTCGAAGATCAGTGCCCGCAGGGGAGCGCTCTGATCCCCTTGCGGCGGAGGTAGAGACCGAACCACCGCCTCAAGCACCGCCGCTACCCCCTCCCCGGTGCGCGCAGACACCAACAGACAGCTCTCCGCAGCTATCCCGATTACTGCCTCTATCTCCTGTGCCACGGTGGCAGGGTCCGACTGTGGAAGATCAATCTTGTTGATCACCGGCACGATCTCCAGCCCCAGCTCCAGTGCCTTATAGACGTTGGCCAAAGTCTGTGCCTCAATCCCCTGACTTGCGTCCACAACCAAAAGTGCACCTTCGCAGGCGGCCAGAGCGCGGGACACCTCGTAGGCGAAGTCGACATGGCCCGGGGTGTCGATGAGGTTCAGCTCATACTCCTGACCGTCGTGGGCCCGATAGGGCATGCGAACCGCCTGTGCCTTGATGGTGATCCCCCTCTCACGCTCAAGGTCCATGGTGTCGAGCACCTGGGTCGTCATGTCCCGCTCGCTGACGGTTCCGGTCAGCTCCAAAAGCCGGTCCGCCAGGGTGGACTTGCCGTGGTCGATGTGCGCGATGATTGAGAAGTTGCGAATGTGCTCGGTCGTGTGGGGGGCCATCTGATTCTCGATTATCGCGTCCGGCTCGCTACGACCATGTCTGAGCTCGACAGCGTCTGCCGTCTCCAGGCCGAAATCTGGGGTTCCGCGGAGGTCGCAGTTCCGGCCACCCTGCTCAAGGTCATGTCCGGGGCAGGGGGCATAGTTCTACTAGCCGAGGCTGACTCCGGACCAGTTGGCTTCGCCTACGGATTCACCGGGCGCAGTCCCTCGGGTCAGGTATACCATCGCTCCCACGCGGCGGGGGTTCTGACTTCGGCGCGAGGGGCGGGCGTCGGGCGGGCTCTCAAGTACGCCCAGCGTATAGAGGCCCTCGGCCGGGGGCTCTCCCGGATGGTTTGGACCTTTGATCCCGCTCAGACCGGAAATGCCCACTTCAACCTCAACTTGCTTGGAGCGACGGCCAGGAGCTTTCGGCGCGACTATTACGGAATCCGCTCGGATGCGCTCAATCGAGGGCGTCTCAGCGATCGCCTGGTTGTTGACTGGTTCTTGGACGACTCGGAGCTCGCGGCCCTGCACCACCATCAGCCGGGAGCGCGTCGGTCGGTCCCGGTCCCAGATCGACTTCGAGACTCCTCTGCCCCCGGCGAGATGAAGGACGCCTATCGAGAACTTCGAGTCGGACTCGAGGCGGCCTTCGCGGACGGAATGGCCGCAGTCGCCTACGACCGGGAAAATGGAGCCTACTCCTTCGCGACGCTACCACCGGGGACCCCGGGTTCAGTCGAGTGATCGCTCTGCGCCTGGGATCCCAAACCGCGATCCAGGGCGGTGAGTACCTCCACCTCACTCCCATAGGGGCCTTCAGGGAGCAACTGAAGCTCGTGCCAGACTGACGGGTAGGACCTCAGCCAGCGCTCGGTATCAGTCACCAGTTGCGCAGCGGAAAGAGGATAGAGCACCCCACCCAGGGCGCGCCGCAAGGCCATCTGACGGTTGCTCCACGGCCGACCGCCGGCCTCCCCGAACCGGGGCCGGCGCAGGCCCACCTCAATTGGAGGCTGCCCCGGCAGGCCCAGAGCTGAACGCATCATGAGCTCCTCAAAGGGAACCGTCGGAAGTAGATCGGAAAGATCGACCTCGGGCTCAGGCATGCGTCGCAACTCCGCTCGAGGCCAAGAAAAAACCGGCCGTAGTGGAGGTCCCACCTGAGTGGGAGGACGGTCCCCGCGCCACGACCGGCCGGCTCACGCTATCACCGCAAGAGCTGGCTTTACCCGTTCGTGACTCGCCCGCGACGGCGGCGGCAGCCCCTCGCGACAGATGGTGACTCATCAAGCCTCCCCGAGCACCCTTCTTGCAACCTCCGCCACATCATGGGGCCGCTGACCCGGCTGACTCCTCACCCGGTGCGCCATGACCATCGGCAGGACCGCTGCAACCTCAGCCAGGCCGGCGTGGGGCAGCCCCTCCAGAGCACTGAGCGCCTGGGCTGCCTTTCCAGCGACCAAGTCAGCCCGGTGCCCGTCGACTTCCAAGGCTATGGCGACCCTGGCGATACCCTCCAAGACCGGGCGAGAGAGATCCACCGCTCCGAGGCCGTTGATGGCCCGCTGGATTCGCTCTCGCTCGTCTTCCTCCTGAGCCGCGTAACTGGAGATGAAGCCCTCTGAGTCGGCCTCAAACCGCTCCCGGCGAAGCACGATCTCCACGCGATTACCGATGTCTACGATCCCGCTCACATCCACACACAAACCGAACCGATCAAGCAGCTGGGGCCTTAGGTCACCTTCCTCAGGGTTCATGGTGCCGACCAGGATGAACCGGGCGGGGTGCCAAACTGAGATCCCCTCCCGTTCCACCACGTTGATACCCATCGCCGCCGCATCCAGGAGGACATCCACTATGTGGTCGTCGAGTAAGTTCACCTCGTCGACATAGAGAATCTGGCGGTTCGCCTCAGCCAGAACGCCGGGTTCAAACCGGCGCTCCCCGGACTTGATCGCGGCTTCTAGGTCAATGCTTCCAACAACCCGGTCCTCAGAGGCGTTGATCGGCAGCTCGACCACCCGCATCCGCCGGCGCTCCGAGGGCAGGGGTGACTCGCCGCCCTCAACCCGAAGCTGACAGTCGGCGCAGAGTCGGTCTGACTGGGGGTCGCAGCTGTAATGGCAGCCCTTCACCACCTCAAGTTCCGGCAGGAGCCGGGCCAGTGCCCGGACCGCCGTGGACTTTGCGGTGCCCTTCTCACCGCGGATGAGGACACCGCCGATCGCTGGATTGACAGCGTTCAGCTCCAACGCCAGGCGCATGGGGTCCTGACCGACCAACGCGGTAAAGGGGTAGACCTGCCGAAACTCGCTCACCAATGGATTGTCGCAGAGGCGGCCGGCCGTCATCCTCGGCCGGCGTCCCTACCGCCTTAGGGCTGCCGCAACCGGCTGCAAGATTCCTTGCTCGCTGATGTCGAAGAGGCCAAAGTACTGGGCGCCCATGCGCTCAGCCAAGTCGGCGCAGGCGTTGAAGGCATAGCCGGCGAACTGGGGGCCGGTTCCGTGGAGCTGGGGAGCGCCTCTAGTCGGCGACGGCAGATGATCGCGGGCTGAGTCGATCACCAGCGCTCGTACCTGCTCGGTGCGGATCATGGCACCGGCTTGCTGCGCCTCGAGGAGGGGCTCCTCTCCGCGCAAACTGATGTTGCCCCGGCCGTCACTTATCAGTACCAGAAGAGGCAGAACCTCCGGATCTCGCATCCGTTCGGTACGAATCATCTCCAGCGCGGCGACCAGCCCATGGGTCAAGGGGGTGGTGCCGCCCACAGCCAACCTGGTCAGTTGGCGTTCCGCCAAATCGACGCTGGCGGTCGGCCGCAGGACGGTCCTGGCGGTGCGTCCAGAGAAGGAGATCATTGCAACTCGGTCCCGCCTCACATATGCGTCCTTCAGCAGGGCTAGGATGGCAGACCTGGTGGCATCCATCCGCTGCTCCGCGTCCATGCTGGCCGAAGCGTCGACCAGGAAGACAATCAAGTTGCCGACACGTCTCTGACGCACCTTTTGGCGCAGGTCACGCTTCTCTAGTCGAATTGCCAGAGAGTTGTCGCTCTCAAACTGCGTTCGTCGATTAGCCTGATGGGGGGCCGCAGCGCGCAAGGTCGCATCCAACGCCAGGTCGGTGGTCTTATCGACCACCGCTGACCCCACATACCGCCCGCGTCGATCCCTAGACACTGTCTGGCTGCGACGACCGCTTCCGTGTCGCCGCAGCCGCTCTCTCGGCAACTGGATTTTGCTGACCGGGGCGGTCTGATCAATCTCAATTTCAGCTGTGCCGGCCGGCCCGAGGGTCCCGGACGTGGCCGCACCCGCCTGGTCAGCGTCCCCGGCGCTCTCACCGGATTGTCCGGCCGGTTCTTCCTCCTCACCACCGGCTCCCGGCTCGGCTGCCGCCCCTCCAGGCTCTCCATCTGTCGACGCGGGCGAGATTTGGTCAGCGGTGGTAGACGAAGCCTCCGAGGCACCTGCGCTGGCCACCGACCCAATGCCGCCGGTGGACCTGCGGCGGTGAACCAGCACCAGCTCTGTGATCTCTACCAGGTCCTGGATCGATACCTCGGACGGCCCACGATCACCATCTGAGGCCGCCCTCAACGCCCTCCGGGCTCTTGCCGCGCGGTACATCACCAGGTCCGCGCGATGACCGACAACCCGCTGATCGACAGAGATCGCCGCAGCGGTCTGAACAACGTCCTGGGGCACCGTGATCTGAGGCAGCAAGACTCTGGCGATGACCAGCTGTCGAGCGATCTCCCGGTCCGCCAGATCGTCGGCGGGGCTGCGCAGCTGATGGCGCTGCATGATCGCAACCCGATCCTCCGGGTGCCTCAGACCGATCACGTCCACGCATAGCCCGAACCGATCCAGGAGTTGGGGCCTGAGCTCACCCTCCTCTTGGTTCATGGTCCCGATAAGGAGAAATCGAGATGGATGCGAGGCGGAAATGCCCTCTCGCTCGACGACGTTCACTCCCATCGCGGCGGCGTCCAGGAGGATGTCTACGAGATGGTGATCCAGAAGATTCACCTCATCCACATAGAGAATCTGTCCATTGGCCTCCGCCAACAGACCAGGCTGAAAGGCCCGGAGACCCGACCTCAGGGCGGCCTCCATGTCCAGGCTCCCGACGACTCGGTCCTCGGAAGCGCCCAACGGGAGCTCGACAACCCGGGTTGATCTCTGTTCGGTGGGAAGCGGACCGTCAGCTAGCTGACGGTCCTGACACTCCGAGCAGATGCTGAAGTCAGTCGGAGCGCATCCGTACCTGCAGCCCACCGCCACCGAGCGCTGAGGCAGGACCCGAGCTAGCCCCCGCACCAGGGTCGACTTGGCAGTACCCCTCTCCCCCCGAATCAACACGCCCCCTACCGATGGGTCAACGGCAGCCAGGAGCAGGGCGAGCTTCATCCTCTCCTGGCCAATGACCGCGGAGAAGGCTCCGCCCGCCGAGGATTCAACAATCGCCGGACTAGTGGTCAGCCCACGCCCTCATCCGTAGTGGCGGACAAAACCGCCAGCCAACCCATGGGAAGCTGCGCCAGATGCTCATGGCCGGGGCCATAGAGAACCAGTCCACTGCCTTCCCAAGCCTCACCGGCCACCCGAGCGAACCCGATCGGCGCCACCATGGCGACCCCGTTCGCCTCCCGGTCATCCCATCCCACCTGAGTCACGAGACGAAGGTCCCACGCCTGGGTGGAGCTTTCCACGGTAAGGCCCTCCAGGGCGAGCTGGAAGCCGTCAGGTAGGCGGGCCGGATCTCGCCACAGCAATAACAGGCAGCTGCCAGGGGGGGCAATCTCCCCCTGCCCCCCCGAGGCAGTGAATTCACCCTGAAGCTGTTCCAAACGGTCGGCGGCAAACAAGGTCGCGGAGACACCCGGGGCTAGGCGGCAGCGAAGCTCCGCTCCCGTGCCGGAAGGGACTTCCGTTGGAGGCAATGAACCGGGTGACCCTGAAGGGCTGAGGTTTACCACTCCAGATATCGTAGGGTGGTGTTGGGGCGACCGGTGCCCACTGATCCCGAAGGAGCGTAGCAGTGCCAGACATCTCGACTGAGTCAGTGGCGATGATCGGAGGGACAGGTCCGCTTGGACGAGGGCTGGCTGCTCGCCTGGGAGGGGCGGGACTCCGCATCTACATTGGATCCAGAGACGCCGAACGGGCAGCCCAGATAGCCCGTGAGTTGCCGCAGGCAGGGGCGGACGGAGCTGGGGAGGTGATTGGCGTCTCCAACCAGGACGCGGTCACCTTGGCCTCCCTGATCGTCATCACAGTTCCCTATGAGGCCCTCGCAGATCAGCTGTCCAGCCTCAGGGGTCTAGATGAGGGGAAGGTCCTGGTATCGACTGCCGTGCCCATGGTGTTCAACGGCGGCCTCGCATCTCCCTTCTCGCCGGCCGCAGGCTCGGCGACCGCCGAGGTGGGCCAGCTGTGTCCAGCCGCCCCAGTCGTAGGTGCCTTTCACACCGTCTCCGCCAGCGGGCTCTTGAAGTTGGCCGAGGGGATGGATGAGGACGTTCTGGTCAGCGGTGAGGATCCGAACGCGAAGGAGCGCGTGAACTCCCTGATCCGGTGCATCCCCGGCCTGCGGCCGGTCGATATCGGCGGACTGCAGTCAGCCGGCCTCAGCGAGACCATCACCCCTTTGCTGTTGCGCCTCAACCGAATGCACCGAGCTCACACCGGGATTCGCATAACCGGCCTTTGAGCGGGAACCCCCAGCTCGTAACCCCCGGCCGCCGAGTAGGGATGCGGTGCCACCTGGGACGTGGCCGGGCATCAGATGTGGATCGCCGCCCCCTCCGCCGCTAGAGCAGCCTCCTTCAGTGCCTCGCTCAGGGTTGGATGAGCGTGTACCAGCGCTTCGAACTGATCCGCACGAACGCCCGACCACGCCGCCATGACCATCTCCGGAAGCAACTCGGTCACTTCGGGCCCGACGGCGTGGGTGCCCAACAGTCTGCCCGTGGCCCCGTCCACTACCGTCTTGACAAAGCCAGCGGTCTCGCCCATGGCAATGGCCTTGCCGCTGGCGCTAAAGGGGAACTTGCCAGTCCTGACCTGGTACCCCCGATCCTTAGCCTGCTGTTCGGTCAGCCCTGTCGACGCCACCTGCGGCTGACAGTAGGTGCACCTCGGAACCAGTTCTTTGTCCAGGGGCGCAACGTCTCTACCAGCGGCGGTCTCTACCGCGATGACTCCCTCAGCGCTGGCCGCATGTGCCAGCAGCGGAGCGCCGATGACGTCACCGATGGCGAAAACCCCAGGAACATTGGTGCGAAGGTGCGGGTCCACCTTGATGAAGCCCCCCTCTACCACCACTCCCATTTCCTCCAACCCTACGTTCTCCAAGTTCGCCTGCACCCCGGTTGCGGTTAGTACCATCTCCGCTTCCACCGTCTCACCGCTTTCAAGATGCAGCCGCCACCCCGCCCCCCCACGCTCCGAACGTTGGATCAAGCTGCCTGCTTTGATGGCGATGCGCCGCCGCTCGAACTGCCTGGTCACCTCCTTCGAGACCTCCTCGTCCTCCTGGGGGAGGATCCGGGGCAGGGCCTCAACGATCGTAACCCCAACTCCATAGGAGGAGTAGACATAGGCAAATTCCGCTCCGATGGCCCCTCCTCCGACGATGATGCAGCTGGACGGTAGCTGGCGCATCTCCAACGCTTCGCGGTAGGTGAAGACGGTGCGCCCATCGGGGACAAGACCGGGTAGTACCTTGGGTCGCGCACCAGTCGCGACGATTATCTGCGAGGCGGCAACCGTCTGCCCCGAGGGCTCTATCCCGATCGTCTGCTCGGAGAGGATGCGCCCCCGGCCGTGGACTACCTCCACCCCGTTCTTTCGCATCAGGAAGGCGACGCCGTTCACCAGCTTGCTCACCACCTCTCGGCTGCGCACGATCGCGGCACCGAAATCCGCCCGCACCTCCCCGGTGGTAATGCCGAACCGGTCAGCTTCTTGGACAAGGCGGAGAACCTCAGCATTGCGAAGCAGGGCCTTGGATGGGATGCATCCCCAATTGAGGCAGATTCCTCCGAGGGTATCGCTCTCCTCGATTAGCGATACCGCCATCCCCAATTGCGCCGCTCGAATGGCCGCCACATAGCCACCGGGCCCAGAGCCGATGATCGCAAGATCCTTCATGGTTACTCCCTCAAAGCCTGCCGTAGGCGCCGCGTCCGGTCAGACCAAGCAGGCTGCAGGGTGTTCGAGGCACCACCGCAGGTATCCGAGCGCTTCGGCCCCCTGCGCCCCGTCAGTGACCCGGTGGTCTATTGACAGAGTCATCTCCATCACGCTCCCCACCTCCAGCGCCCCGCTCCTGACAACTGGGACGTCCCGGACCTCGCCCACGGCCAGGACGCTGCCCTGGCCTGGGGTGACGATGGCTGCAAACTGATTGATGCCGAACATCCCCAAGTTGCTGATCGCGGTGTGGGCGCCAGCCATCTCCTCCGGGCGTAGCCGGTTGCTCTTCGCCCTGGAGGCCAGGTCATGAGCCCGACGCGCGAGCTCGGAGAACGACAGCGACTCGCACGAACGAAGAGTCGGTGCGACCAATCCGTCGGGCACCGCCACCGCAAGCGCGATGTTGCTGGAGAAAAAGCGGCGCAGCTCGCCCCCGACATAGGCGGCGTTCAATTGGGGATAACGCTGAAGCGTCAGCGCCATGGCCCGGATTATGAAGTCGGTAACTGAGAAGCGCGGAACCCCAGGATCGCCCAGAGCGTTCAAGTCCTGCCTGAGGCGCATCAGCTGTTCCATCGCAACCTGGGTCGTCAGATAGAAGTGAGGGATCGTGCTGTTGGCCTCGGACATGCGGCGCGCGATAGCCTCCCGCATCCTGCTCACCTTCACCGGCTCACTGGGGTCGGTTGGGTCAACCCTGGCGGTCGTGCCGGCAGGTGTGCTGGCGACCACGGCTACGCCCCCGGACCTGGCAACCGCCTCAACGTCCTCTCCGGTGATGCGGCCATCTGGCCCGTTGCCCTTGACCCGAGCGATCTCGATGCCAAGCTCGCGAGCCCGCCGGCGAGCAAGCGGGCTCGCCTTGACCCGTCCGACCGCCGGCCGATCCTCTGGCAGGGCGAGTTCCGGATTGAGCCGGTGGGCCCAATCCGGCAAAGGCACACCTTCCGAACCGGCTGCCTCACGAGCTGCTGTGCCGGAGGTCTGAAGTTCGACCGGTGCAGAGTCCTGCGCCGCGGCCTCGACGACGGGACGGCCCTCCGGCGCCGGGGCGGTATCGGTCCCGACTGAGGAGATGTCCTCGTCCGCATCCGCGATGATCGCGATGGCTCCGCCAACCGGGATCCGCGCCCCGGGCTGGGCGAGAATCTTCCGGAGGATCCCACTGGCGTACGCCTCGATATCTATGTCCGCCTTCTCTGTAGCGATGGAGGCGATGACATCCCCGCGCTCAACCTGGGAGCCTTCCTCGACCAGCCAGCGATTGATAGCACCCTCGGTCATGTCGTACCCCATCTGGGGCATGGTGACCTGGTAGGCCATCAGCTCAGTCGCCTGACAGCTTCCACGATATGTTCACTAGATGGGATCAGCGTGCGCTCCAACTCCCGAGAATAGGGCAGCGGCACATCTCGCATGGCTACGCGCTGGATGGGGGCGTCCAGGTCGTCAAAGCACCGGTCCTGAAGTTCGCTGAGGAGGCTGCCGCCGAAACCTCCGGTGCGCCAATCCTCTCCGCAAAGCACCAGACGGTGAGTGCGGCGCACAGAGTTGACCAATGTCGGATAGTCCAGAGGGCGCAGTGTGCGCAGGTCGATGACCTCACAGGAGATCCCGTCCTCCCGATCTAGCACCTCCGCCGCATGCAGGGCCTGAAGCAGCATTCTCGAGTATCCAATAATGGTGACGTCACTCCCCTCGCGAGCCACCCTGGCCTTGCCGATGGGCACCTCCACGCTTGCCGCCGGACCTTCAGGCACCTCACCTCTGGTGCTGTAGAGCAGGCTGTGCTCTATGAAAATGACCGGATCTGGATCACGCATCGATGCCAACAGCAACCCTTTGGCATCCGCCGGAGTCGCGGGCATCACCACTTTGAGTCCGGGAACTGAGGCGAACCAGCCTTCAAAGGTCTGCGAATGAGTCGGCCCCAACTGCCCGAACCCCGAAACCGTGCGCACCACCAACGGAACCGAGAACTGCCCGCCGAACATATAGTGGAATTTGGCGGCGCTGTTGACGATCTGGTCAAGCGCCAGCAGTGCGAAGTTGACGGTCATCAGCTCAGCGACCGGAATCAGCCCTCCCATCGCCGCCCCAACAGCGAAACCGACGATCCCAGCCTCGGCGATTGGGGTCTCCATCACACGCTTGGGACCGAATTCATCGACCAGCCCCTTGGTCACGGCGTACGAGCCCCCGTAACCGGTGATGCTCTCGCCCATAAGGATGATCCGATCGTTACGCTCCATCTCCTCGCGGAGCGCGCTTCGGACCGCGTCGCGGTAGGTGACCTCAGCCATCGTCACCGAGCTGCTTCGGCGCCGTGGACGGCCCCGACTTCGGCGGAAGCTGGCTGCTCTACAACAGCATCACCGTCGGTGGCGATGGGCTTGGCATAGATCCACTTGTCAATCGTCGAGGGGTCCGGCCAGGGTGAGCTGCCGGCGAAACGCACCGCTTCCAACATCTCCTGCTCCACATCCTCGGCTACTTGCGCCAGCTCCTGCTCGCTACAAATTCTCCGGTCCACGCAGAATTGTCCAAACCGTGGGATCGGATCGAGCGCCCGCCAGCGCCTCACCTCTTCCTTATCGCGATACAGTTCCGGGTCGGCCATCGAATGGCCGCGGAACCTGTAGGTGAGGGCCTCCACAAAGAACGGACCCTTGCCGCTCCGACAATGCTCGGTTGCCTTCTGCACCGCCTCGTACACGGAGAGAACGTCCATGCCGTCGCACTGCAAAGACGGCATGGTGTATCCCTCAGCTTTGATGATCATGTCCTTTACCGGCGACTCCTCGGCCAGGGTGGCACCCATTCCATACAGGTTGTTCTCGCAAATGAAAACGACAGGGAGGTCCCAGAGAGCTGCCATGTTCAGCCCCTCGTGGAAGATCCCGTTCCCGGTGGCACCGTCACCAAAAAAGTCCAACACGACCTGCTCGCGCTGGAGGTACTGCATCGCGTAGGCCATGCCCGCGCCGATCGGAATGTGCGAACCGACGATCGCGTAGCCTCCCCAGAAGTTCCGCGACGCCTCGGCCAGGTGCATCGACCCCCCGCGTCCGTGGCAAAGGCCAGTCTCCCGGCCGAAGAGCTCCGCCATGCATCGCTTCGGGTCGCACCCCCGCGCCAAGGCGTAGCCGTGATCCCGATAGTGCCCCAAAACATGGTCGTTTGGGTGAGCCGCCGCCAGGGCGCCTACCGCTACCGCCTCTTCCCCGATGTAAAGATGAAGGAACCCCCCCACCTTCGCCTGAGCGTATGCCTCAGCGGCGTGATCTTCAAAGTGGCGGATCTGGACCATGCGCCTGTACATGTCCCGGCAATCCTGGGGACTAAGTCCAAATGGGAGCTCCGCGGCTGACCGCTTAGCCGCCGGCTTGGAACGTGCCCGGGTCACTCGGGATGTCGTTGCCACGGGTCTAGTTTACAGCTCCCGCCCCGGATCCCAATTCCGAGACCATAGCGTCACCCTCGTGCCACCGACAGGCAGCTCACTGCCTTAGTCCGGACTTAACGATTGAGGGTCGAAGCCCCCAATTTCCCTTCAGCCGCTCCTTGCAGATCAATTCATCCGGCCCGGGTCAAGAAATTGGTCGGATTTGGGGGTTGGAATATTTGCCGTCCCGGGGTATACTTTTCCCAGAGCAGCCGCGGTGAGCGGAGCTGCCAGGTGATGGGGAGCACCGGGTAACCCGGTTGCGTCTATCGCCGTCGGACATCGGGTACCCGAGCAACGCGGGGCACGCCGGAATAGGAAGCACGTGGACTCACGCGCCTAGAGGACTCTCCAAGATGATGATCACAGAGCGAGACAACCGGTACCGGGTCACCCGCCGCGACATTCTGCGTCGGCAGCACGAGGGACTCTCCAGGACCAGGACGCTGCGCAAGTACCGCTCCCATTTGGAACACTTGGATCGCGTACTGGCAGATCTGGAGGACGCCCGCATCCGAGAGCGCCGGGTGGTGCCCCCGGCCATAACCGAGGAGCTCCGACACGCCGAGGTCGCGCAGGGCGATCCCGATTTGGCCCAGGTGGTGGCCTCGAGTCGACCGAGCATCGACAGGGTCCAGGATGCGGTGTTCGACGCTCAGGGTCGAATCATGGTCGAGGTCAGCCGTCTATTGGGCCAGCCTGACTGGGTGACCATCGAAGCTGAGGAGGGCGAAGCCCTGGAGCTGGAAGCCTCTCGTCACTGAGCCGGACTGGGGGCCGTCGGGAGCCGCTCTCCCCCCGCCCCCGTCGGCTGATTGTCCAGGGCAAAGGCCCGGGCCAGTTCGATGATGCGAGCCTGATCTCTCCGAGCCTTGCGGCTGCGGGATGTTTCGGTATGGCGCGGCCGGACTGGCATATGGGCCTGGTCGGCCAGTCGATCTGCCTCTCTGGCCTGCCTGGTCTGGCTGAGGCGCTCCCACTCCAAGACCGCCCCCTCGATCAGGGCCACCGTCTCGTCACCTCCCGCATCTCCATTCATCTCGGCCAAGCGCGCCTCCAGCCGGGTCATCCGGCCACCGGGCAGACGCGTCTTCGCGACTACCAACGCTGCATCGAGGCGGGCGGTGCGCTGTCTCTCTTGGCGAGTCGCACTGCCTCTCGCCACCTCGAGGGTACGGGCGTCCCTCAACTCCCGCTGGGCCCCCTCCAGTAGTGCCCGATACTCTGCGGCGAGCTCCGAGTGCTGGCCGGCTGCCGCGCGCTCGGCCAACTCGGCCCCCCGAGCCAGGAGGCGCGCCGAGGCTTCCTCAGCAGCTAGCTGTTGGAGTTGCGGAAGTATGAACACACCAAACTTCCGATCGACCTCCACATACACCTGCCGAACGTCGGGTGGAAGTTCGGGATGTTCCGGAACGACAAGCGGAGAACGGGACATGCGGGGATTGACCTCCTCGAGTTTTACTCACCCGGGACGGGCGGTTGGGGTTGCGGTGGATTTGGGGGCCGGCTGCCCCATCTGACTCAGGATGCAACCGACTCCGGCGGCGATCCCGCCGGGCGCCCTGAAGACTGACGTACCTGCTACCAAGATGGAGGCGCCGGCATCGACGCAGGCGCGGGCATTGTCGGCGTCGACCCCACCATCGACCTCCAGGTCGCAGGTCAGACCTCGGCGGTCGATCATCTCTCTCAACTCCGCCAGCTTACCGAGCGCGGCGGGTTGGAACGCCTGGCCCCCGAATCCTGGGTCCACGGACATGACCAATGCCAGGTCGACCTCTTCGATCAGCTGACTCAGGAAGTGAACCGGAGTGGCCGGGTTGATACCAACTCCAGCTTGTCCTCCTCCCTGGCGGATTACCGTGATCGTGCGATGAAGTTGCCGGCAGGCCTCAAAATGCACCGTGACTAGTTCCACACCCGCCGCCAGGAAGGCGGGGATGATCGAGTCCGGGTTCTCGACCATCAGGTGCGCCTCCAAGGTCAGTTTGGTGCTCCGTCGGCAGGCCGCGGCCACCTCCGGCCCCATGGTGAGGTTGGGTACAAAGTGGTTGTCCATGACGTCGATGTGGATGCGGTCGGCGCCCGCGAGCTCGCAGGCCGCCAGCTGCGCGCCCAGGTGGGCAAAATCCGCAGCCAGGATTGACGGGGCCAGTTCAGCCATCGGTGGAGTATCGAGTGAGAGCAGCGGCAGCGCTATCGCACCAGATCTCGCAGCCGGGCACCCTCCGGGCTACCAGTTGCGCCGGCCACCGGACCGGATCGTAAGGGCCATCGATCACGCTAGCTAGGGTATCGGCCTTCTGCTGGCCCGCCAGAAGGAATCTGACCTTGTGAGCGGAACGTAGCAGCGAGGGGCCCAGGGTCAGTCGAGTTTGTCCCGAGGGGTGCACCGTGGCAAAGACCAACTCCTCTTCGGAATAGCCTCTGCCGGGAAATAGCGATGCGGTATGTCCATCTTCTCCCAACCCAAGTCCGAGCCAGTCGAACCGGTAGAGGCCATCGACCTTGGGGAGAAGGCCCAACAGCCGAGCCTCGAACCGGCGGACAACGGTCTCCGGTCCAAGCCCCGCCTCCACGCCCCACCCAGCGACGATGGGGGCTGGCCCCGGGATCCTCGACACCAAGGATTCCCTGATCATCCGTTCGTTGGACTCAGGGTCGCCGACCGGCACCAGGCGCTCGTCGCCAGGCACCACGACGACCTTGCTCCAGTCCAGAGCCGGTTGAATCGCCAGCAACTCCAGCGCAGCTCTAGGAGTCGACCCCCCCGGAAGAGCAACAATGGCCTCGCCCCGTGACCGTACCGCCTGGCGAATCTCTGCAGCCATGGTGGCCGCAGCAAACTCCGCCAGGTGGACAGGGTCACTCTGGACCACGAGGTTGGGGGTGGAAAAGGGGACGAGGTCAGTCACAGGTCAGCTCCCTGCAGCTGACGCCCGCGCAGGCTGGGAGCAACCTCCGCTGGCAATCCCTTCCCTGAAGGCTTCCAGAAATGGATTCGGTGTCCGTCAAACGCCGAGCACCTCCGCGGCCTTCCTGGCAATCCCTTCGGGCGTCAGTCCCAAATGTTCGTAGATGACCTGGTAGGGAGCGGAGGCGCCGAACCTGTCCACTCCAACCACCGCCCCCTGATGACCAACCACGCTCCGCCAAGGATCCGTCACGCCTGCCTCCACGGCAACCCGAGCCCAGATATCGTCGGGCAGAACCTCTTGTCGATAATCTGCGGATTGACTGTGAAACAGCTCCATGGAAGGCATGCTCACGAGCCGCGTTGGGTGCCCCGATGCCTGGAGTAGCTGGCGCGCCGCAGCGCAGATGGAGAGCTCGGAGCCGGTACCTATGAGAATGACCTCCGGAGCTCCTCCCTCCGCCTCCTGAAGTACGTATCCTCCACGCTGCACCCCCACCTCGGCCAGTTCCGAAGTCCCCTCCAGGATGGGAACATTCTGGCGGCAAAGTACCAGGGCCGTCGGAGCCTGGTTTCGCTCCAGCGCCACCGCCCAGGCGAAGCTGGATTCGTTGGCGTCGCCAGGCCTTAGGACCACCAGATTCGGAATCAGTCTGAGGGAAGCGAGCTGCTCCACCGGCTGATGGGTAGGACCGTCCTCCCCCAGCCCGATGCTGTCATGGGTGTACACCCACACCACGGGCAGGTGAGACAGCGCCGAGAGCCGGACCGACGGACGTTGGTAGTCGGAGAAGGTGAAGAAGGTAGCGCTGTATGGGCGCAGCCCCCCGTGGGCTGCCATTCCGTTGCCGGCCGCTCCCATCGCGTGTTCTCGCACCCCAAAATGGAGGTTTCTCCCCTGGCCGGTCTGGCCATCAAAGTCTCCCCCACCGTTGACTGCGGTTTTGGTCGACTCTGATAGGTCAGCGTCGCCGCCCAAGATCCATGGAATGGCCTCCGCCAAGGCGTTGAGAGCCTGGCCGCCCGAGACCCTGGTGGCCAGATCCTTGTCGCCCACCTTCCACCTTGGCAGGACGTCTCGCCACCCATGGGGAAGCAGTCCGGCCTGAGCCAGATTCCACTCCCGCCTGAGCTCTGGGTTGTCAGCCGACCAGCTCTCCAGCCGCTCATTCCACTCCGAGTGCATGCGGTCCCCTCCCGCGAGTGCCTTGGCGAACTGGTCTGCGGCAGCTTGGGGCACGTAGAAGGTTCGCCCCGGATCCCAGCCGTAAGCTCGCTTGGCAGCGGCAACCTCATCGGGACCAAGCGGGGATCCGTGAGCGGCATTGGTGTCCTGCTTGTGGGGCGCGCCGTATCCGATATGAGTTCTGACGGCGATGAGCGACGGCCTGCTCTCATCCGCGATAGCACTGCTGAGGGCACTGTGAATCCCGTCCAGGTCCAGGTTGCCATCATCTACCCGCTGCACCTGCCAGCCATAAGCTGAGAAACGCTCTAGCACGTTCTCGGTGAAGGACAAGGAGGTGGGTCCGTCAAGGGAGACATGATTGTCGTCATAAAGGCAGATGAGTTTTCCCAGCCCCAGGTGGCCCGCAAGGGAGGCGGCCTCGGCGGATACCCCCTCCATGAGATCTCCGTCTCCACAGAGCACAAAGGTTCGGTGATCCACGACCTCATGGCCCGGGCGGTTGTACCGGTAAGCCAATGCGCGTTCGGCCATCGCCATCCCGACACCGTTCCCGAACCCCTGGCCAAGTGGCCCCGTGGTGACTTCGACCCCTGGGGTCAGGCCCCGCTCAGGATGGCCCGGCGTGATCGACCCCCAGCTGCGAAAATGCTGAAGATCGTCCATGGAGACTCCGTACCCGGTGAGATGCAACAGGGAGTAGAGCAACATCGAGCCGTGGCCCGCGGAGAGGACGAACCTGTCGCGATTCGGCCAATCAGGGTGCCTGGGAGCGTGTCGCAGGAATTGGGTCCAGAGGACGTAGGCCATCGGAGCAGCTCCCATGGGCAGGCCCGGGTGTCCGGAGTTGGCCTTCTGCACCCCGTCGATCGCCAGGCAGCGGATGGTGTTGATGCACAGATCATCCAGCTCAGTGCCAGCTCTGGGTAGGGTCGCTTCAGCGTGGCTCATCTCGAGGCCCTCAAACTCCCGCCTTTTGGTTTCGCCCATGCTCTCACGAGGCTCGGCCGGGTCCTCGATCTGACTTCAGTTCGGCCCACTTTGGGATCCCACTTCCACCGGTTCGCCGCTCGCAGCCCAGGCGCTGAGGCCGCCGACTAGAGCCGCGGCCGCCCTGCCCCTTTCACGAAGGTACTTGCTCGCCCGAAAACTTCTGGAACCGGCCGAGCAGTACACCACCACGGGAACTCCGGCCGGCAGCTCCCGCCACCTTCGCGAAAGCTCGGTGACCGGTATCCAGAAGGAGTTGGGAATGTGACGAGCCGCCCTCTCCTTGGGATCCCGGACATCCAGGAGCGTTGCACCACGTCCAATCCAGGACCGTGCTCGGTCGACGTCCAACTCCATGGGCAACTGCGGAACCACAGCTGTGATTATCGGATAAGCGAGGTGGAGTTCAGTCTGTTTCGAACTCCGCAGCCGGGGCCGGACTCATCCTGCCGCGACGCCGGAGACAGGAGGGCGGTTGACGGCCCCTCCCCGGAAGGGCCCGGCACTCCCTCACACTCCCATCGCTTTGAGCGCCGCCCACCAACTGGAGTTGCCCGAACGCCATGGCCGAGAGTTCACGCTCAATGCCTGGCGGCACCGGGCTCCCAACTCGCCGAGATCCCCGATGCCAATTGGGACAACCGCGGGGGAGATCGCGGCCGCGGCCGCGGCATTCGCAACCTGCTCGGCTCCTCGCAGGGTGTCCGACTCCGCAGCAATCACGACAGCGGCTCTCTGTGAGGCCAGTATCTCCGCCAGGGTGCTTCGGCCCGCCCTAGCGACAACCAACCTCGCCGAGGTCAGGGCGCTCAGCCCTTTCGCAGGATCGGATAAGCCAAGGTTGGGATACCTATCCGGCTCCAAGTCCACCGCGCCACCGGCGTAAACGGTGCACGAGGGTAGAGAGTGGGCTGCGACCGCTCCATCCAGCGCTTCCAGTATTGCCCTTGTGGATTCGGCCAACCGGTGGTCCCCTCGGCTGCCACCGCCGAGCACGGCGACATATGGGGTCGGTCCCAGGGTGCCGCGAGACCGCAGAGCCCCCGGCCTGACCAGTGCGGGAATGCGCAGCACAGGCACCTGCTGCAATCTGCCCCGAACCCATCCGCGCCGCAGCTCACCGATCACAATGAGGTCGGCCGAGAGGTGAAGCGCCTCCTGCAAGAGCCTGGCTCCTAAGGAATGCGCTGGGTTACGGAGGTCATGCAGGTTCGCCAGGGCCACCAGCCGCGCATCCGAGAACTGCCTCAGGATTGGTAGCAGTATCTGGTACCCATCGACGACGATGGCCGCCGGATGATGTCGGCGGATCCGTTCCAGCAGTCGTTGAACTGGTTCGGAGTCGATCAGGGCCTGCTGCAGGTCGGGCCCGCCACCGATGTCCAAGCTGCCAACGCGCCACCGGGAGAGTCGCTGCGCAAGTGGGACCGCCGCCGAGGACGTTGCCATCCACAGTCGAGGTGACCTCTGTGCTTCGGAGACGATTTCGGCCAGGCTGATCGTCTCCATCAGCCTGCCCAAGCCGGGCGAGCCCCGGGCCAGAAACCATGTCGGGCCCTGGATCAGAGCGTCCGACAACCCAGTTCGCGGCTCAGCCATCCCCTCTCCCCTGGGGCCTGGGGACAGCGGGGTTCGGCACGCGCTCAAAGGGGGCGAGCCTCTCCCCTGGATACCGGGGACACCGGGGCCTCAGGCTGGCGGTGATCACCAATCCATGCTGACAGATCGCTCGCTTCTGAGCGCCGAATCATGGCCCCTTGAGGCGAGGTCCCATACAAGAGCCCGGAAGGTAGCCGGTCAGCTCTCCAGCTCGCTGGACGTCGCGCGGGGAGTCGGAACTTGACACCGCATGGCCAAGGAGGTCTACCCTACCCGCCGGGTCGGCCACAAGGTACCGGCCCAGAACAGCCACTTTGGAGGGCGCAGGTCAATGGCCAGCAGCGTCTTAACAGCACCGTCCGCGGCGGCGGCGCCAGCCAACCCATACATCACAGCCCAGCGTCAGTTCGACCAGGCGGCCTCCATTTTGGAGCTGGACCCCGGGCTGCGGGCCGTGCTCCGGGAGGTGCGCCGTGAGTTCACCGTGAATTTTCCGGTGCGCATGGATGATGGGCACATCCGGGTCTTCACCGGGTACCGCATCCAGCACAACCTCACCCGCGGGCCTGCCAAGGGCGGCATTCGATACCACCCCCAGGTGAGCCTTGATGAGGTCAAGGCCCTGTCGATGTGGATGACCTGGAAGTGCGCGGTGACAAACCTGCCCTACGGTGGGGCCAAGGGCGGTGTCATCTGCGACCCGTCCCAACTCAGTCAACAGGAGCTCGAGCACCTGACCCGGCGCTTCGCGAGCGAGATCTCCCTGCTGATCGGACCTGAGAGCGACATCCCCGCTCCCGACGTCAACACCAACCAGCAGACCATGGCCTGGATCATGGACACCATCTCGATGGAGAAGGGCTACTCGGTGCCGGCAACGGTCACGGGCAAGCCGCTTTCAATCGGAGGGTCGGAGGGCCGCCCCGCTGCAACCGGCAGAGGCGTGATGGTGGTAACTCTCGAGGCCTGCCGCCGTCTGGGCTGGGATCCAGCCGAATGCAGTGTCGCGATCCAGGGCTTCGGGAACGTCGGCAGCGTCAGCGCGGACCTCCTCAACGCCGAGGGGTTCAAGGTGGTCGCCGTCTCCGATGTCTTCGGAGGCATCTACAACCCCCAGGGGTTGGACGTGCCGGCCCTTCTGGCCCACCAGGCGAAGGCTGGCCGCGTCTCCGGCTTCGCGGGAGCGACTCAGGAGATCTCCAACACCGCTCTCTTGGAGCTACCGGTCACGATCCTGGTCCCGGCCGCGCTGGAAAACCAGTTCGGGCTGGAGAACGCCGGTCGCATCCAGGCGAAGCTGATTGTGGAGGCGGCCAACGGTCCCACGACCCCGGAGGCCGACGACATCTTTCACCAGCGGGGGATCATCGTTGTGCCCGACATCCTGGCGAACGCTGGCGGCGTCACCGTGTCCTATTTCGAGTGGGTCCAGGACCTCCAGTCGTTCTTCTGGGAAGAGAGCGAGATCAACACTCGGCTGACCCGAATCATGCAGCGGGCGTACCAGCAGGTCGATGAACTGGCCACCCACCACAGGACGACTCTGAGGATGGGAGCCTACTGCCTGGCGGTCAAGCGGGTGGCGGATGCGACGGCGGTTCGAGGGATTTATCCCTAGTAGATTGGAAGGGGGTGACCCGGGTGGCCCCTCACCAGCAGCTCCCAGCCGACGGTTTGGCTCCGCGGGAGGGCTGGTGCTCGCCTTGGATCTGGTTCTGGCCCTCTAGCCTGCCGGATATGGCGCCCCGCAGCCGCTGCGTTTCGCTCCCCATAGGCGAGCGGTGGCATCGGGTGCGAACAGTTCATTCGACGGGGTGGCGAAGACACAACTCCATCCACGACTCTGGCGGAGCAGGTTGGCCAGCGGAGAATTCCGAGGCTGCCAAACCAGAGTGACCCCGTAGTTGCGCAGGATCTTGAGGCTGCCCGCCCCGGCCGTCTCGGCCGCCAGGTAGTTGGCGAGGACAGTCCGGCCCATTAGCACCACCTCCCCGAATATGAACACCCGGTCAGGGGCGCAGTGCCTACCCACCTGGACCCTCTTGTCGATTCTGTATAGAAGCCACCCGGCACTGGCATAGGGAGCAAAAACCCTGGCGGTGGGGCCGTCACAGATGACGCGACCGACTTGAACTGGATACGCCGAGCTCTGAAGGCTGTTCTCAGGACTAGATAGCTGATCGGCCACTCTAGCTCCCGCTGCGAGGGCCACCACCACCAAAACCACCGCCACGAACCATTTGGGGGCGGGTCGAACACGACGCGATCGTCGGGCGCCCCTGGCCTCCCTTAGGTAGTCCGCGAGGCCCTGCACCCCGTCGGCCCAGAGTGGCAGGGTGAGCACGGCGAAGATCGGAATGTCTCTCACGGCATACAACATGAGCACCAGTCCGGCGGCGCCCAACAGCAGGTCGGAAAGTTTGGTTTGCCGGGCCCATCTCGCAGCCAACAGGGTGGTCAGGAGTAACACCAGCGCCGGAATGTTGGCCGGAGAGTGGAAGTCCGGAGGCTGCCACTCGTTGAGGCTACCTTGGGCCACAGAACTCAGCAGCAACTTCGCCGGGTAGAGATAGATACCAAAACCGTTGGGGTTCACCATTGGCGCCAGCGCCGCCAGGACCAGGATCACCAAGAGGTCTCTGCACGACTGCCAGCTCAGGGCCCCGGGCTGACGGAGGTACGCCGCTAGCGCCTCTCCGACCAGGTAGACGCCAACAACCCCAAGGCCAACCAGGAAGCCTCCGTGGAGGTTGCCCCACAGGACGAACAGAGGCACCAGTCCAGCTAGAAGACGAAAGCGGGGCCTGCGCCGGTAGGAGTCGAGGATGGTCAGCAGGACTCCGAGGAGACCGAAGGAGAACATCTGCGGACTGGGACCCCATACCTGCAGCCCTGACACCACAACGAGCGCCGCCCCTATCGCCAACACCCAACGTGAGCGTCCAGGGCGGTTGACCCTTAAAACTCCGAGGAAGAAACCCATCCAGGTCACCGCGGCGAAGACCAGGATGACCGCGCTCATTCCGAAGTTCCGGTAGAGGAACGCGTCGATCACCTCAGAGCCCCACTCCTGACTGATGAAAGGGTGGGTGAAAGCGGTGAAGGTGAAGTAGTTGTGTAGAGGTACCCCGCGAGCCAGTATCTCCAGACCCAATCTGGCCGTCCACCAGAAGTCGGGGTCGAACTGAGGGGTTACGAAAGCGGCCAGCCCGAGGATCAGAACTGCCGCAAGCAGGATGGTCGGCGGATCCCGTCGCCACCCGGATTTGTCAGGCGCGCTTGAATTGGGTTCCAGCATGGCTCGAACCGGAATTCTAGGGCTGGTTGGGTCCCACCCTGGACAACTCCCTGCTACGGTCGCGCACGCCTTTGGTAACGTACGCGGCGAGCGCTGGCCGGTCCTTGTCCGCCCCGCCGCCGGCTCCCAGAGTGGGCGCGACGGGGCCGGACCGCCAGCTGGCGGCGGGCGGACCGGCCCCAGCCTCCGGGTTTCAACCCCCCTCAATCATTGAGGTCGTGGCCCCACCCACACACCAATTCGGCGACTCCTGCCCCTCGCTCGACCGGAGCACCCAGGCGGAGCATCGCCGACTCCATAGCCGAGATTGCCTGAAGGAGCTCCGGGAGCCCGAGAGCGCCCATGTGCCCGAAGCGCACCGCGGTTTGAGCCCATTCTCCAATCCCGCCGGCTATCGTCACCCCTTCCCTGGCAACCTCCGCCCGCAGGTCCGCCGAACCGATACCGACCGGTAACCCGGTGGCGGTGACAGTTGCCCCGAGTACTTCGTCCGCTGCCAGAACTGACAATCCGAGCGCCCGAAGACCACGTCGGGTGGCGCGCGCCATCCGACGGTGGCGGCGGAAGCGGCGCTCCCACCCCTCGGCGCCCGCGATCTCCATCGCCACTCCACCGGCGACCACCATGTTCGTGGGAATGGTCGCGAAGTACTTGGCCGTGGGATCCTCCATCGGGCCTTCCCAGTTCAGCCAGTCCAAGAAGTAGCTTCGGCAGGATGGCAGTTCCCGCCGGATGGCGAGCGCCTTCGACGAGACGATGACAATTCCTAGCCCCGGCGGCATCCCCAGCGCCTTCTGGGAAGCGGTCACCACGACGTCGATGCCCGACTCCGCCATGTCGACGGGCATCCCGCCGGCCGACGCCACCGCGTCTAGCACCATGGTGACGCCCAGCCGCCGAGCCAGCGCAGCGTATTCGCGAAAGGGCGCCATGACTCCGTTCGCGGTGTCAACGTGGGTGGCCGTCATGAATCGCGCGCCGCTGGCACGCAACGCTGCCTCCACCTTGTCAGGGGCCACCTGCTCCCCCCACGGCGCCGACAGCAGCTCCACTTCGGCGCCGATCGCCCGTCCCACTGCCGCATAGCGGTCACCGAACAGACCGTGGCTGACGACCAAGAGCTTCTCACCCGGCGGAACCAGGTTCACAATCCCAGCCTCGAGGGCCAGAGTCCCACTCCCGGCCATCACCACGACCATCGCTCGGTCCGCTCCCGTGAGCGGACCAGCGCCGACGGCATCCGCCACCCCCTCCTGCAGCCGGTGCAGCGCGGCCGCGGTGGTCGCACTGCTGTGGCCCTCGGTCGGTCGGGCCAGCGCCTCCAGAACCGACTGGGGAACTGGAGTCGGTCCGGGAATCATCAGAAGGGGCGCGTTCGTAGTGGAGCTCAACTTCAAAACCTCATCAAACTGGATAAACACCATGATGTCGCGCCGGTTGCGGTCGCCGTCGCGCTCCTGCGGCCGCCAGCCGTCCGATCAGCTCATCCCGAAGGTCACTGGGGTCGACCACGGCGTCAACCACCAACTCCCCGGCCAGGCGAAAGATGTCGATATCTTGGGCATACTCGGAGCGCATTCTGTCGATGAAGTCCTGCCGGTCCGACTCCGGCATGGCGGCGATCCGGTTGGCGTATACCGCGTTCACGGCGGCCTCCGGCCCCATGACTGCGACCTCAGAGCTCGGCAAAGCCAGGGTGGCTTCGGGCTCAAATCCAGGTCCGCTCATGGCGTAGAGGCCGGCCCCGTAGGCCTTGCGCAGAACCACACAGATCCTGGGCACCGTCGCCGAGCTCAACGCAGCGATCATCTTCGCCCCGTGTCGAATGATGCCATCTCGCTCCACTGCCGACCCGATCATGAAACCAGGTACATCGGCTAGGAACACCAGCGGTATCCCGAAGGCGTCACAGAGGCTGATAAAGCGCGCCGCTTTGTCGGCGGAGTCGACGAACAGCACCCCACCTTGATGTAGCGGCTGAGAGGCAACCACTCCGACCGCCCGGCCACCGAGCCGAGCCAACCCGCAGATGAGCTCCTTGGCGTAAAGGGCCTTGATCTCCTGCCATGAGCCGGAGTCCAAAATCGCCTCGAGGACCAGGTGCATGTCGTAGCCACGAGCGGCCTCCGTCGGAAGCACCTCACCGATGTCCCTCGGAGAAGCGGGGGGCCGGGGAGCAGCCGTCGGGGGCTCTACGGCCCAATTTGTCGGGAAGTAGCTGAGGTATTGGCGGAGGGCCGACAGCGCCGCGCCCTCATCTGGACAGAGCATGTCTCCGCACCCGGACACGCTGCAGTGCATTCGGGCCCCACCCATCTCCTCAAGGGTGACCGTCTCTCCCACCACCTCCTGAGCCATTCGCGGCGATCCGAGATACATGGAGGCGTTGCCCTCAACCATGAAGACGACGTCGCAAAAGGCCGGAATATAGGCGCCTCCAGCGGCGCTGGGACCGAAGAGCAGGCACGGTTGGGGGATTTGGCCGCTGAGCCGCACCTGGTTGTGAAAGATGCGCCCCGCATGACGTCGCCCGGGAAACATGTCCAACTGCTCGGTGATCCGCGCCCCGGCGGAATCCACCAGGTAGCAGAGCGGGATCTGCAGATGCTCGGCTCGCTCCTGAATCCGCAGGATCTTCTCCACCGTTCGCGGCCCCCATGAGCCGGCCTTGACGGTCGGATCATTGGCCATCACGGCAACCCTCCGGCCGTTCACCGTGCCGGTCCCAGTGACCACGCCGTCGGCCCCCATCTCCTCTGGGCTGTCGGTGTTGGCCAGCAGGCCGTCCTCGACGAAATAGGTCTGCGGATCGAAGAGAAGTGCGAGCCTGGTCCGCACCGGCAGTTTGTGCTGCGCCGGAAGCTTCTCCCGATATCGTTCCGGGCCGCCCAGACGCGCCTTGGCGGTGCGCCCTCTGAGCTCCGCCCTCCGACCCTGATCACCGGCCGACCGAGATCCGGGGTGGGAGGACAAGTCACTCATCTTGATCTCGAGTATAGGACCCCGGCTTCTCCCCCAAGGCGATCGGCCCGATAGACTCCCCGGGGTGACCGCTGGACTTGACCGGGACTCGAGCAGCGCCGGAGCGACGCAGATCTGCGGGATGGATGAGGTCGGCAGGGGCGCTCTTGCTGGGCCCTTGGTGGCCGCGGCGGTGGTCCTCCCAGAGGACTTCGGACATCCACTCTTGCGCGACAGCAAAAGGCTCTCCCCAGCTCAGCGCGAAAGGCTTACACCACTCATCCGGGCGGCGGCCATCATGGTCCTGGTGATCGAGGTGAGCCCGGCGGAGATCGACCGAAGAGGGATGGGTTGGGCGAACCGCGCCGCCTTCGAGAGCCTGCTCGCGGCGGCCCAGGCCGACCACTACCTGATCGACGGAAACCTTCGCCTCAACTCCCCAAAGCCCCATCGCTGCTTGATCGGGGGTGACGGTCTGATCCCCGCCATCTCCGCGGCCTCCGTGGTGGCGAAGGTCCATCGCGACCGGCTGATGGTGGAGATGGATAGGGACTTCCCGGCCTACCAATGGGGGTCCAACAAGGGTTACGGCAGCGCTGTCCATCTGGCGGCGATCCGGGACTTCGGAACAACTCCTCAGCACCGACTCTCCTTCCTGCATCAGGTGGAGACGCTTCCCTTCTGAGGCAGTTCGCCAACCGATCTAGAAGCCCCTTTGCTCCCACTCCTCAAAGCCCGCGACCTCAGCTCCGATAGTGGTGGCCTCGCCGTGCCCGGGGTAGACCAGGGTGGTCGGGTCGAGCCCCATGAGCTCTCTACGAATACTCTTCAGAATCGTGGGAAAGTCGCCTAATGGGGGACGAGTAGCGCCAGGACCACCGGGAAACAGGGTGTCGCCGGTGAACACCACACCAGGACCTAGGAAGCAAACGCTGCCTGGGGTGTGCCCCGGAGTGTGGAGCACTCTCAGCTGACAGTTCCCGAAGGTGATGATCTCCCCATGCGAAAAGTGGTGGGCAGGCGGGGGTGGCGGGAACATGGACAGATCGTCCGGGTGTGCCCCCACCCACGCCGAGGCGAAGTGGGCCTCTATTGCGCCCAAAGCCTGCCAGTGATCGGCGTGACCGTGGGTCTCCAGGACAGCCACGAGCTTGAGGTCACCGATGGCTCTTACCAGGACATCCGCCTCGTTGGCGGCGTCGATCAGCACCGCGGCTCCGGTATCCGGACACGAGACCACGTACGCCGCGTTGTCGAATGGACCGACACGTCGGCGTCGGACCAGAATCTCGCCCTGGTGATCCCACTCCAGCTCCATAGCTGCCACAGTTGTCCTCCAGCTTTCAGCTCTCTGCTCAGTCTCCCGCCCCGGCTGGTACCGGAGTCCCCACGGTCCAGCCGTCCGGCAGTCGGCGCTGGACGCCCAAGGATGCCAGCACCATGATCAGGGATGCGGCAACGATCGGGATGAATGGCGATCGCGGGCCGGCACCAAGGTCCAGCACCAGCCCTCCCAGGAACGGCCCGGAAAAGGCGCAGGCATATCCCACAGTGAGCATGACAGCTGTCAGGGGAGCGACCCGGCCCGAGGGAGCCACCAAAGGTGGATAGGCCAGCAGGCCGGCGAAGTTCATCGCGACTCCGATCCCGATCAGAGCCGCGAAGAGCAGGGGCACGTATGCGCTGAACAGAAACCACCCCGCGGTACCAGCGACCGTGATCAGGCTGCTGCCGAAATAGAACCAGCGACTGGTTGCGAATTGCCTTCTGGCCAGGATCAACCCGACGTCTACAGGGATCATCACCCCGTTCAGGACCGCCAGCGACAGGCTGGAGAGCAAGGAGTGTGGCCCCCCGGGCACCGAGGTGGGGATCCAGGTGTTGGCCGCGAAGAACACCAGCGACTGGCCCCCGAAACAGAGGTAGACCGCCCACAGACGAGGCGCTCTAAACAACGGCCCAAGCTCCCATCCGGCATCGCCGGCGAGCCCCACCGTCCACCGAGGGGCAAATGCCCGCCAGATGGCGATGGCGCTGACCCCGCACAGGGCCCAGACAAACATCGTCCCCTGCCAGCTGTTGAGGGCTCCGAAGAGCACCGGCCGCGAGATGCTTGCCGCCACCATCTCGCCGACCGTAATCCCCAGCGTGAGGGTGATGGACGCAGTCTGAACCCGATCCTGAAACCACCGCTGAAAGAGAACGGGTAGACCTGGCTGGGCGAGCGCGATTCCGACTCCCATGACCGCGGTCCCTAAAAAGAGCGCCACCGCCCCACCCACTGGAATGGCCCGCACAGCCTCGCCCGCTGCAGCCAGGGAGAGCCCAACGGTCACCACCGCATACCCCCCAACTCGCCTGATCAGCCCAGAGGCCGGAATTGCGACAATTCCGAACGCGAGGATGGGGATCCCGGTCAGCAGCCCGACCTCGGTATAGCTGAGGTTCAGGCCCTGCTTGACCAACGACAGGACTGGTGGCACACCGAGGATCGCCGCCCGCAGGTTGAAGCCGACCCAGAAGGTGACCAGGAACAGCGCCGCGGCTGAGCGGTCAACACGACCGCTTCGGCGAGCAATGCTCAAGTTCCCGACTCGATCCCCGGCCAGCGAGCCATCTGGCGGCGGGCGAGGATCGGAAGCCGCGGCACCATATCCGAGGCAACCACCTGGGGCCAGGTGTACGTTCGAGCGGTGCTTCGCCCGTTCCGGCGGATGGAGCTGCGCAGCCTGGCGTCTCCGAGCAACTGGAAGATGCCGTCCGCAAGCTCCCGGGGGTCATCGGTCTGGACGACAAAACAGTTGTGAAGGTGTCGCGCGTAGTCCTCCCCGGTGGCTCCCACCAGAGTGACACCGCCGGCCGCCATGGTTTCCAAGCCAACCAGCCCGAAGGGCTCAAACCCGGAGTTGGCAAGCACCGCGGTCGACGAAGCATAGAGGTAAGGAAGTAGCGCTTCGGGCAGGAAGCTGCCAAGTTCCAGAATGTCGGCTGTCGGCGCGGATGAAATGGCCCTGGCGAGCTCGACGGTGCTACCCACCTCGCCACTCCAGCGGACCACCGAAAGCCCAAGGGAGGTTGCCTCCGCCATCAGCTCCCTGCCATATGGCTCACCGCCGCCTCTGGCCAGCATCCGAACTGCAACCCCGGAGCGGCGGAGCAGGGCCATCGCTCTGATCGCCTGCTGCCACCGCTTGTCCGGATGGAAGCGCCCGATCTTGACCACCATCGGAGTCCCGCCAGCGGCCCGGCGAAGGAGCGCTACCTGCCCGGAGTCGGGGCGCTCCAGCGCCGTCTCCGGAATGCCGTTGGGAATGACTATCGGGTCGATCCCACGATTCTGCAGGAGAACCCGCATGTATCGACTGACGGTGGTGACGGCCGCGGTATATGCAAGAGCCGGCCAATCGATGCTGTCGAAGCCGAATTGATTGTTGGCATTCCAGACCAGAAGGCAACGATCGCGCACTCCATTGCGCCAAAGCAGGTCCGAGACCGACTTGGTCCAGCCCGCTGTGTGCCACTCCTCGAAGAGCAGGATAGGGGTCAGATCACTTTCCAAAGCACGGGTGGCCCACCCGTGGACGAGCTCCTGCGGGAAGTGGGTCGCCAGGTGCTCCCGCTTGACCTCCTCGCCGTCGTAAATGCCTCGAGGAAAGGCGCGGGAGACTTCCTGAGCCAGTCGGAATAGATCGACCCCCTGCCGGACCTCGTGATGGGGCAAGGCGGGATCCCCTACAAAAAACAGGCTGGTCGGGTAGCCCGCGGCCGCAAGGGCCCTGCTCAGGTGAGCCACCCGCACCCCCAATCCTCCCGCCTGGCTATAGGTGTCAGGGCCCTCCATGGATATGACAGCGAAGGCCAGGGGCAGGCGGCTCAACTGCTCACCTTGGAGCCGCGGCGAGGGTGCCGGTGACCCCCATCACCTCTCCCCCAGCCAAGCCTCGGTTCCTTGGTGGAGCCACTTTCCAACCTCCGCCTCAGACATCGCGGCGAGATGAGCCGAGTAACGACCTGGTGCCAACAGGGGGAAGTCACTGCCGAAGCACAGTCGGTCCGAGCCCAGCAAGGACACCAGGCCGGGCAGGACCCCGGTGTCGTAGAGGTAGGGGACCGCAGCGGTATCGAACCAGATGGACCGACATATCCGCGCCACCTCGGGCATGTTGGAGTAAAGGGGGAGACCTCCCCCGAGGTGGGCCAGGGAGAGCCTGAGATCGGGCGCGTCCGCCAGCATCGGCTGCAACAGCTTCCAGAGTCGGCCCGGGGTGGCTGTCCCCTTCCCTGCATAGGTGTGCCCGACCGGTTCGCTGGCATGAAGCAGCACGGGCCAACCGACCTCTTGGCAACTGTGAAGGGTGGCTCTGAGTCCCCCCTCCCAGGCAAGACCGAACCCCTGGGCATCGCAGTTGAGCTCCCCAAGCCCCTTAAGGCCCATACCCTCGCAACGCCGGAGCTCCTGCAGGGCTCCCAGCTTTGCGGGATTTACGGTGGCGAAGCCCACCAAACGACCGCCGCTGCCCCCCACCTCGGAGGCCACATAGTCGTTGCCCTCTCTGAGCAGGCCCGGATCGGCGAACGGCCACCCGAAGACCACCGCTCGCTCCAGGCCGACTGAATCCAGCGCGGTCAGCACATCCTGACCGGAGGCAAATCGGGGCGCAACCCCCGCGTGGCAGTCAGCAAACCACCGATCCTTCCAGGCGGCGGACGACGGCTCCCGCAGTTCGGGTGGAAGCAGATGGCAATGGCCGTCGATCACCGGGTGACCACCGAGGTCGACTGCCCACAGGATCCTCCGCCGCACCCGACCGGGTCGCTGACCCGGCACGCGCCATCGTTAGCGGTACGGACGGTCGTGAGGGAAAGCTCCGTATGGTCGCCGGTCACCGCCCAAGGGTACCCGGTCGAAGGCCCGGCTTTGCAAACTCCCTGCCACCGGTTTGGATGGTCGGACAGATCCGACCGGCTACCAGAGGCGGGTAACTCTGAAAATCACATAGCCGCCGGTCTGGACCAGAATAGGCAGGTGCTGAGCCCGAAACCATTTCAGGTTCACGGGTAGATTGTTGTAGTCGCCGGGCTCGAATTCGACGTAACTGACATGGTATTGACGCAATAGGGCCCCCAGGTGACAGCCTCCTATGGGAGGACATCCGGCGTACATCTCCTCGACGGCTTGGAAGCGGCGGGCCAGCGGCTGACCGTAGCTCCAAAGCCATCCGTCGTAGCCCAGCACGGTCTGCCTCCCCGCCAAGCTGGTGACCGGATCATCGGGTTGGCCCTCGGTGAGAAAGACTGCAGACGGTTTGGTGTGGGCTCTGACGACCGCGCCAACCCGCTGCGCTGGCCCCGACGCGAAGGTGGCGCTGGCGCCACTTGGAGGAGAGCTCGACAGATTGCTTTGCCCCACAAAGGCGGCGTCGAGGCTCAGGACCCCGCTCGCCACCAAGGAGGCCACCGCTAGCCCCGCCAACACCCGTGCCCAGATGGTCCTGCCGGAGGTGAGCAGCCAGGCCACCGGAATCGCCGCGCCCAGATACCAGTAGCTCAGCAACTTGGTGTTGTCCCAGTTCCAGGGCTGAGTGACCACCACGTTCGCCAGCACAAAGAGCAGCCAAAAGGGTGCCCCAAAAGTCAGCAACTGCCCGTCCCGGAGCTGGTTCCGCAGTCGCCCTGGAATGAGGGCAAGGGCCGCCACGGCCAGAGCCAGAAGGCCGAAAATTCCCGTGTTGGAAATCCAGAACCCCAGAAACCCCCCATAGAAGGCGGGCTGGCGCAGGGTGTGGACCGCGAACGCCATCAGAGTCGCCGGGGAAGAGCCAGCGAAGTAGAGGCTGTCGCAAGGGGAGTTGGCTCGGAACTGAGCCGCCGTACAGGCGAAGGCTGCGTGTGACAACCAACCCAGGTCCAGCTGGGGGAAGAGATTGGTCCCTACCGGCCCTCCGAGCTGTCCGTGCGGGCCGGAGACCACGAACCACAGCTGGGGAGCGCCGATCATCACAAGCGGCAGGAGGTATGCTGCAAGGCCCTTTCCCCAGTGACGTCTCGCCAGCCAGAACAGGCCCAGAAGACCCACCACCAGGTATCCAAAAGGGTTGAAGAACGGTAGGGCAGCGCCGATTGCCCCCCCCGAGACGAGGAGGACGCGCGACCTCCGCCCGATCGCCTCCCACAGGAGGATAGCGACCAGCGACACCAGGGCCATCCCAAAGGCGAAGTCGCGCTGGGGCATCCAGTAGACCAAAAGGGGCTCGTACCACTGGAGGTCAGGGAGGGCAGAGGCGCTGGGGCCCTCGCCGTCATATGACCTGGGCAGGTGGGTCAGTTCGGTGGGAAGGTGTTCCAAGAACCTGACAGCCGCAGCTGGGGTCGAGCTGCTGAGGTGGGTGCAGGCGCCGGAGCTGAAGCCAGCCACCGTGGTGGCCAGCTGCTGGCATCCGTCAGAGTAAACCGCCGCAAAGCCCAGCCCCCCACCCAGAAGGACGAGTGCCAGCGCAACCGAAGCGGCCCCGGGGCGTTTGGTCACCCGGACGGCGAGGTGCCAGATCAGGGTCGCGGCCGCCCAGGCAATCAACCACGAGGAGATATCCAGGCTGCCGTACAGGTTCTGACCCAGAGTTTCCAGCAAGGCCGGCTGGAAGTCCACCAGGAACGGGTAGCGCATCGCCGTCGCCGACTCCAAAATGTCGGTCGGCGGCAGGTTGTGTCCGTAGAAGAAGCTCTGGACATAGCTGGAGTGCACCGCCCAATCAGCCCAAACGTGGCTGTTGGCGAGCAGCGCACCGTCAGCTCCCTGGTACAGCGCCCCTCTGAACAATAGCCAGAAGCCCACCCCCAGCAAAGTTGCGATTCCAATACTCCACCTGGTCTCAGCAGGCAAGCCCCGCAAGCGCTCGAGACTTATGGGCGACTTCCTCGGAAGCCGCCAGCCGAACAGGACCCTCCACCTTGGCGCGGTGAAGCCCAGCAGCACCAGGGCCGGACCGAGGATTGCGACCTCCGCTCGAACTCCGACGGCGAGCGCCAACAGGAAACTGACGATGGTGGACGCGACCACACCGACCGCCAGCGCCGCTGCCAGCCGTTCCACCGGCTTCCAGGTCAAGGGGATGACCCTCAGCATCGCCAGTCCCGCCAGCTCTACCAGCAGCCAGTAGGCGACTATTCCCAACAAAGTCGGCTGCTCGTCAGTACCAGCCCGGGATCCAGATGTGCTGGAAGAAGTCAGACGACGGAATGGGCTGACCGGTCCAGAGGGGGTAGAAGTAGGCGAAGCAGAGGATCACCGACAGCACCACCGCAGCAGCGGCCGGCGCCAGGCTGTGGGTTCCCAGACGCACCCGAGCCAGCTGCACCACTGCCCGGCGATCGATCAGGCGGGTGCAACAGTAGGCCAGCGCCAGGCAGACAAACGGCACGGCTTCTATGAACTCGTAGAAGAAGAGAATCCGCGACGGCCATGACCAGAGCACCAGCCAATCGAAGAGAAATCCCAAAAGGATGAATAGCGCCACTCTGTCTCTTCGTCGAAGGACCAGATAGAGACACCACGACAACGCCAGCAGTCCCAGCCAGAAGATGGCCGGGTTACCCATGTCTGAGATCCAGGCATAGTTGGATACCGTCTGCCCGTTGACCGTGCTCACCCCATTGCCGGTGTAGGTGGCGTAGAAGAGCACCGGGTGGGCATCCAACGGCCAAGAGTAGAAGGCGGAGGCGAAGGGGTGAGTCGCTTTCAGAGTTGCCTGGTAGCTGAGGCTGCCCAGGCTATTCCACTCAACATCCGCGATGGACTGGACCAGGTTGAATCCTGACGGAAGCCAGAAGTCCCAAGACGCCAGGTGATACTCCTGAAGCGGCATGGCGACCGGCAGCTCGCAGATGGACGCCTTCGCCACGAATCCGCTGCAGGTGACACTGGGACCTCTGGTGTTGGCGAAGTTCACGTACAAGCTGTGTGAGATCGTCCAGTAGCGGAAGAAGGACAGATAGAAGATGAGCAGGATCAGCGCCCCCGCTGCGAGGTAGTGCCACGCCCAGCGCACCGTGGCAACCATGGTCCTGCGGGCCGCCTCCACCGGGTCGTCAGGAGCCGGTGGAATGACCCATCTCGAGGAGCCTCCACTGCCGAGCCGAAGCCTCAGGTGAGGGCGCACGTACCGACCTGCCAGCAAGACCAGCATCACCAGGACCGCGGGAACCATGTCAGCCTTGCACGCCAAACCAAGGCCCGAAGCGACGGCCGTGAGGTAAAGGGTCGCGCGCCATTGGCGTCGTGTCGAAGCATGCCAATGGAGCAGGAACATCCAATAGGCCAGCATCACAAAGAAGACGGCAATGACGTCAATGACCCCGGTCCGCGACTCCACCAGCTCCAGACCGTCCAGGGACAAGAACAAGGCGGCCAGAGTGGGGAACACCCTGCGGCGGTGCCATAGCCGGCGTGCCATAAAGTAGAGAACCCCGATCACCAGGCTCCCCAGGATGGCCGACATGATGCGCCAGCCCCAAGTGTTGAAGCCCAACCAACTGATCCCTCCGGCGATGATCAGCTTGGTCAGCGGTGGTTCGGGGTCGAAGAAGTCGATCCCCTTCAGGTCCTTCAGCGCATCCACGGGGAAGTAGACCTCGTCGAAGACGAAACCACAGGTGTACTTCTCCTGGTTGTGCGGACCCACGGGCGCATCGGTGCATCCGGTCTTGTTGAACGGATAGCCCAAACCCCAAGCTCCCACCCCGAAGATGTCGTGCGTTGGAGGGCGATGGACCCCGGCAGGTGCTGGCACAGTACTCACCGGGCTGAGGTTGCCCTGGAGGAAGTCGAAGTAAATGGGACTGGCCAGTCGGACTCCCAGCGCAGCCGCAACCAGCACTCCGGCTATCACGCAGTCGACGCCGTCAATTCCGGTGAGACCCCGATGGTGGCGCAGGAGGAGCGAAACGCCCCATACCGCCGCCACCATCAGGATCGCCACCGGAGGGCTCACGGGCCAGCCCAGAACTACCGCAACAACCGCGAACCCGGCTGCGGCGGCGAGAGCCCAGGGGCCTTCCCGACGCAGCATCTGGACTGACCCCGGGGTCATCTCCGCCGGGAGGGTCGGCTGGAGGCCGTTGGCGGGCGCTTTCGAATCCTGGCCTGGAGCGCCAGGTCGAGACTGGCCGCCCCCTGCACCAGCAGCAACAGGTCCTGATCCAAGACTGTGCGCCGCCCCAGCAGCTTACCCAGGCGCAGCAGTTCAGCTTGGTCCAACTCCACTCGAACCACGCAAATTGGGCTGGAGGAGAATCGTCGGAGACCGCCTGTGAACAGATCGCGCCGGCTCGGGGCGTCGAAGAATTGGCGCAGTGGCTGGCATCGAGACTGCCTTAGGTTCTGGTAGGAGATCGTTTCAGATTTGAACCCGGAGCGGATGACTAGGCCTTCCGGACCGACCTCCACGTAGTGTGTCCTCTGCCGCCAGTAGATGGCCGCGGCCAACAGCACCAGAAAGGCGGCCAGTACAACGTAGCTGGGTGAGAAGACGTGGCCCTTGACCACCGTGATGCCCTCCCCAACCAGCATCACGAAGGCCATGTAGAGGAGTATCAGCCGCGTTCTTCGCCAGAACTCGACCGAGACCAAAACCTTGTGGCGCCCGTCACCGGATGCCAACTTGGGGTCGACTGAGGAGTTCAACTGGCCCAACACGGCCACCGGTCAACAAGCCGACGTTCGAGAGGAATCACCCCTCGATTGAGGGTTGGGAGAGTGCCCAGCCTGCTCGAGCGCTTTCCCCGGATGGGCCAGGAAGAAGGCGAGGCAGAGCCGGGTGGGGCTTCTGAGGAGGAACTGGCGGATGCGACGACGGTCACCAATCGGTCCGGAGCTACTTCGCGCATCGCCCAATTATGGCCGGGCACCCCCTATCTCCCGTGGAGGGGACACCGCTCGTCCCCAACCAACTGGATAGTCCTCCATCGTCCGATCTGCCCGTCGAAGTCGACGAGCCGGTTCTTGACGCCCAGCGGCCACAGGATGAGGCGCAGCGCCTCCAGCGCCTGAAGGGAGCCTATGACCCCTACCAACGGACCGATCACTCCCGCCTCACTACAGGAGCGACCCATCTCCTCGGAGGGCGACTTGAATAGGCACCTGTAACAGGGTCCGCCGGGACCGACCACGGTCACCTGCCCTCGCCACCCCAGAGCACCTCCGATCACCAGCGGTATCCGGCGACTAACACACCAGTCGTTGACCAGGAACTTGGTCTGAGCACCGTCGCTGCACTCCAGCACGACGTCGGCGCCGCCAAGTAGCGAATCGATGTTGACCTCACTCAGGGACTCAGGACGCCCATCGACGAGCACCCCTGGATTGAGCGCCCCTATCGACCTGGCCAGGACCGCCGTCTTCGGTATCCCGAGATCCGTGGTCCGAAATGCCACCTGCCGATGAAGGTTGTCCAGCGCCACTCGGTCCGGGTCGACCAATCGGAGTGCACCGAGGCCCGCGCCCGCCAAATGCAATGCGGCCGGGCCACCTAGACCGCCAAGGCCGATCAGCACCGCTCGACTATTGGCCAGCTGCATCTGCTCCTCCTCTCGAAAATCAGGGAGGAGCAGCTGGCGGCCGTACCGCTCGATCTCGTCGTCCGTGAGCTGGCCCGGGCGCGTCACCTCCAAGTGGGCCTCACCAGGACACCACCCGGTCAGCCTCGGCCAAAAGCTCGATCAGCTGACCGTAATCGATGGTCGGCCAGCGCCCCACCACAGACCTCCTCTCAAGGTCCTTGCGGATCGCGAACACGCTGCTGGGCAACTCGGTGAAGCCGCCGAGCCCCATTTGACGTCGCACGGACTCAGCTGTCTCCAGGACAGCGTCATGCAGGAGGACAACGGTCACACCGCCTCCGACCGTCCCAATCAGGGTGGACCACGCTCGCCAATCTCCCAGGCGGGAAATGAGATGAGTCTCCTTTGCGATCTCAGAGGACAAGGCAGAAGCGGGCGCTGCGGCACCACTCCTCCACCGCACTTCGGGGAACTGCCTCCACTCCCCGCCTTAGAGGAAGGTGTCCCAGGCCGAGGGTCTCGAGCGACTCGGCCTCCACCCTGACAGGCGCCTCTTCGTCCTCGATGAGGGCCGAGATCTCCCTGCTCAGCTGGACCCCGCGGCCCGCGGGGTCGACCCCTTCCACTCCCAAGGCGGCGGCCGTGTCTACGAGAAGCAGCACGACCCCGTGCCCCCCCAGCGGAATCGCCAGCCCCACGCGCACTGCCATCATCGCCCTGTCATCACTAAGGGAGCCGCGGGCCAGAATGACCACCTCCTCTGTGGGATTGGCCATCAGAAGGCAAGGACCTTGTCGGCATCCCGGACCATCCGAGCCAAGTCCGCCAGGTTCCCACGACGGATCCCCGGAAGCTCTACCGGCTGAGACTGGCGCCAGCGCAGATCCGCATCACAAAGGGTGGCCTCGAAGTGGCCCGAGAAGGCTGGGGCATTCAACACGCCATCCCCAACCAGGAAGATAGACGGGGTGTGGCCGAGATCGGCAGCGGCGGCGGCCAACGCCAAGACAGTCTCCACCCCATCTCTCCGGGGGCCGGCTGTGAGGATGAGGACTAGCTTCAACTGAGGTTGCCTCCGAGCGAATGGAGTTAGGAGTCCAGCCTAACTGATGCTCAAGTCCTCGCTGCTGGAGGGGGTCGACCCTCCCTGGGCACCCGGTATCACGCCACGCCGAGCCCGCCACAGGACCACTACTGCAGCCAGCAGCAGAAGTGGAGTAATTCGGATGGGTAGGTAGAGGTGAGGAGTCATGTCGACCAAGGTCGCGAGGTCGAATCCGACGATCCACCACCCCAGAGGCACAAGGCTGCGCCCGGCAATGCGCAGCGTCTTGGCAGCCAGGATCGCGGCCGGCCCCAACAGCAGCAAACCCTGTACCAGATCATGGGGCGCGATCAGGAGGGACAGACATGAGATCGATGCCAGGCACAGGTACCAGTCGGTCTCAGTTCTCGGGGGGTTCCTCCACCACGCGAATCCGCTGCACAAGAGTGCAATGGGAATCGCCACCAACCCGACCACTCCACTTGCGGGTCCAGCTCCCAAGACTCTGTAGGCAAGGCCCGTCACCGTCATGTCCAGGGTGGGGGGAAAGCGCTGACCAATGGTGTAGAACTCAATGTGGGCGGCCTGGGCAAGTCCGGTTGGCCCGAGGATCAGGGCGGTGGCAATCCCTATCAGCAGAAGCGTAGCCACCAGCACCCTCACCTGGGGCTGCCGCCTGCCCGCGATGACCGGGATCAGAAAGGCCACAAAGAGGTCCGGCTTGATCGCCAACAGCAGGGCGGACACAGCAGCTCGCGGGAGATATTGCACCGGCCTCCGATACGCCATGGCACTGGCCAACAACGCCGCGGCCAGCGGCCAGAGAAGATCGTACTGACCCATCCCGAGGGCCAAATAGGCAGGATAGGAGCTGATCACCGCCAGGGTCACGAGCCCCAATCCCCGAGCCCTTGGCCCCACCTCGACCAACCACAGGAGCCCGAGAACTGCCGACACCAACAGCACCGTGTCCCATACCAGGAATGACGCCCGAAGCGGCAACCAGGAGAAGGGGATCACGAGCCAGGCGGCCAGGGGAGGATTTACAAATGGGATCGCCAGTGGGACTCCCGCACGGCTCCTGATGAAACTCTCCAGCAGGTACTGAAAGTGAACCGAATAGAGCTCGGAGTTGATCCCGAGGCCGTACAGGCGCATGCCCCGCGCCATGGAGTAGAAAGCGGCGTAGTCATTAGGAAACTCCTGCCCGGCGCCTGTCCCTACCAGGATCAGCCAGCAAGCCAGGAGTGCCAGCATCGCCACCGCCAGATGACGGGTGGTGAACTTCGACCAAATCCTCAAAGGCGGATTGTCCACTTAGACCGACAGGGTCCGGTGCAAGGGGCTACCCTGCTGCAGACACCAGTTGAGGTGCCACCGGATGCCGGGGTGGCGTAATGGTAGCCGCAGCGGTCTTAAAAACCGCAGCTCGCAAGAGCGTATGGGTTCGACTCCCATCCCCGGTACCCCCTGTTTGATCTCGATTTGCCCGAGGTGAGAGTTGACTCGGATGGTGCCGAGCTCGCCTGACGGCACCCGTGACGGCAACCCATCGCGCCATTCACCCTGGCCTCCAGGCGACTGCCCATGATCTGGTGAAGCGGCCCGGGAGAAAGGGGTCCTTTCGGCAGGCTGGTGGTTGAAAGCGCCGACAACACCTTGTGCCCAGCTTGATCGACTTCTCGATCAGACTGGGCCATCCTTCGATGCCAGCGACTCCGGATGGACTGATAAGCGGGCCGGCTGATGGCCCCTGGCCTAACGAGACGACTCGCTCCACACGGTTGGGGGAAGCCCTCCCGCCCACAGCCGCAGAGTCCCCAGCCCAGCCCCCCACCCGATTGGCGAACCTATCACAAATCCCAAGATCCACAGTCGTGCCCCGAAGACAAACTTGTCCAACAAGATCGCCGCCACACACATCGCCAAGGGCATGATGAGGCCAATGGAGACCATGAAGGACAGTGGCGGTACCTTGCGCGCCTCCTTTTCGCTCATTGGCCGACTACCGTGACCCCGGGGTCGCCGTGGTCCCCACCCTGGCACGTGGGCCGATGACTTCCCGGCGTCAATAGTGG
The DNA here is from genome assembly GCA_027313505.1 of Candidatus Dormiibacterota bacterium. Classification (GTDB taxonomy): domain Bacteria; phylum Chloroflexota; class Dormibacteria; order Aeolococcales; family Bog-877; genus AG-12. The sequence continues at coordinate 31,461 of DAHVDN010000003.1, read as the reverse complement.
TTGGCCCAACTCCCTCATTGGGCCATTTTGGCCCGGCGTCAGCCCCAGCGCAAGCGGTGGGGAAGCCACCAGCCTAGGGCTTGGCCAGTTATCCGCATGTGAGTCGCAGCGCGTCCTGTGCGCGATCACCACAGTCGGTCACTCGGTGAGCCGGACTGACCAACGGCACAGTGAGACGGGACCCCTGGCCCAGGGGGGTTGACAGCCGACGGAATCCGGGAGAGCTCAACAGCGGTGAGCCGCGTCCCGCTCAGCCTAAGACTGGCCTCCTGGGCCGACGTTCCATCCGGGGCTCTGGCAGAGCCACTGTCAGGCTGCGCGAGATCCATCGGTAACGAGCCGCGTCACCCAGCCGGCACCTGCGCAGTGCAGCCCGGCCTCGCAGCCCTTCCTCCCTGATCGGCCATCGTCGAGACCAGCGGAATGCGACAGACGTCTCCGGGGAAGACACGGACCGGAGTTCGCTTCCCACAGTAAACTCGCAACCAGCATGCCCCGGTCGCTCTGCCCCCCAGCCGACTACGCCAAGAGCCAGTCGGTGGTCTCCCTTCCCCACCCTCCACCCATGGCCGCCCGCTACCTGGTGCAAGCTCTGATGGACAGTGAGAGCCGCACAGAGCGGGAGCGCCTAGGCTCCGCCCTACTCGACACCCTTGGTGACAGCTTCGGACTACCCCCGTGCAGCCTGACGGTGGCGGACAGGGCACAGGCTCACGCCACCGACGACCGGGGTCGGCTGGTTCGCAAGACCTATGGCTACTACCGCTGCCGTATACCCAGGCCAGCAGCCCCCCCTGAGCGCTGCGGCATCCGCATATATCACCGAACCGCGATCCGCACCCAGGTACTGGCTCCTGGAGCGTTCACCTCCACTCTCATCCACGAGTGGGTCCATCATTTCGACTTCGCGGGACTGATGCTCAGCCGCTCTCCCCACACCCGCGGGTTCTATGCCCGGCTACGCTCCGCCACTGATCAATTGGGGGTCGCCTACCAGCCTCGGACCGAGTCTGACGCCGAAGTCTAGGTGCCAGCACACCACCGCTGACCCGGGGCGTCGCCCGCCGGTCACCCCTCGCGCGGTAGCATCTGAAGCGATCAGCCCCCAAGGAGGACCGATGACCAGACTCTTTTCCGGCCGCCCCTCGATAGCACTTGGCCTGGTGGCCGCGGCAGCGTCACTGCTTATCGCCGCCTGCGGCACGGGACCGATCCCCGGGCAGTCCGCCAATCAGTCAACGACGTCGACCAGTAGCTCGACCGGAGGGTCCTCAGGTTCAGGTTGTACCGCTGCCAGTGCCCAATCGGCGGTGACTGTGGACGCCACCGACACACTCAAATTCGTACCGGCCAGCGTGTGCCTCAAGGCGGGGGGCACCATAACCTGGAAAAACACAGGGACCATCGTGCACACGACCACCGACGAGTCCAGCCTGGCGGCCAACCCATCCGACGCCGAGGTGCCATCCGGTGCCAAGGGGTGGAACAACCCGCTCAACCCAGGGGGGAGCTTCTCAATCAAGCTGACTGTCGCTGGGGCCTACAAGTACTTCTGCATTCCGCACGAGTCTTTGGGGATGCTTGGCCAGATCACGGTGGTCTCCTAGCAGAGTCCGAGCCAACAGCAACGACTCACTACTGGAGGGTAATGTGCGTTTCGCTAGCCGTATGAACCGCCTCGGGACCGAGAGCGCTTTTGAAGTTCTGGCCGAGGCCAGGCGGATCGAGGCGACCGGCAAGTCCATGATCCATCTGGAGATCGGAGAGCCGGACTTCGACACCCCTGGCAACATCATCGAGGCCGCTTACTCGGCGATGCGTTCAGGTGCCACCCACTACACTCCGGCCGCCGGGGTGCCAGAGGTACGTGCTGCGATCGCGGCCAGCATGGCCCGCCGCGGAGGGGTCGCGGTGGATCCCGACCAGGTGGTGGTGGTTCCCGGGTCGAAAAACATCCTGCACTTCGCCCTCCTCAGCTGCGTCGAGGCCGGAGAGGAGGTGATTCTCCCGGATCCTGGCTACCCGGTCTACCGCTCTCTCACCGACTTCGTTGGTGCGGTGGCACGGCCCATCCGCCTTCGGGAGGAGATGAAGTTCGGCATGGACATGGACGAGTTGGAGTCGCTGATCTCACCCCGCACCCGGATGGTGATCATCAACTCCCCACAAAACCCGACCGGCGGGGTGCTCAGCGGCCCCGACCTCGACCGCCTGGCGGAGCTCGCAATCGAGCACGACCTGCTGGTGCTGAGCGACGAGATCTATTCAAGGATCTGCTTTTCCAAGCTGCCTGCTCCAATCTGGGCCCGCCCCGGCATGGCCGAGCGGACCATCGTGCTCGATGGCCTGTCCAAAACCTATGCGATGTGTGGCTGGCGGCTGGGATATGGGGTCATGCCCAAGGAGCTGGCCAAGCGGATGGAGACGCTCCTGATCAATACCAGCTCATGTGCCGCTTCCTTCACCCAGCTGGCGGCTGTGGAGGCACTCGACTCGCCCAGCTCCGAGGACGCGGTTCTGAGGATGGTCGCGGACTTCAAGGAGCGTCGCGACCTGCTCGTCGCAGGGCTGAACTCGATTCCCGGGGTCAGCTGCCTGCTCCCGGAGGCTTCCTTCTACGCCTTCCCCAACATCACGGCAACCGGAATGACCAGCAGAGAGATGGCCTCCAGACTGCTCCATGAATCCGGGGTCGCAGTCCTGGCCGGTGAAGCCTTCGGTGAGGGGGGCACGGGGTTCATCCGGCTGGCGTACACCAAGGGGCTTCCCGACATCAGAGAGGCAGTCCAGCGAGTGGCCAACTTCGTGGCAAACGCGGTGCCTTCCCGGGCCTCCACATCATGACCGCTCCAGCTCAGCCGCTGGTCCTCCTACCAGGACGGTCAGCATCCCGAGAGGACCCGGATTGGGCCGATGGTCTGCCCATCCAGATGATGAACCAGGCATACATCTCAGCGCTGCAGCGGGCCGGACTCACACCTTTGGTCATCCCCCTGGGAACGCCCGTTCCAGACCGTTGGGACTGGGTGGATGGCCTGGTCCTGCCTGGCGGCGCCGACGTCGAGCCGGCGCGCTATGGGGCGGCGGCGCACGCCACGTCGGAATGGGATGAGCCCCTTGACGAGTTGGAGGTTCGCCTCTTTGAATGGGCAACCTCCCAGGGAATCCCGGTGTTTGGCATCTGCCGCGGCCTGCAGGTGATCAACGTGGCTCTGGGCGGAACCCTGTGGCAGGACCTACCATCCCAAAGAACCCAGGGAGTGGGCCACACGCGCCAGGGACCGCGTGACCGCCTCACCCATCGTCTGCTCGTCGAACCGGACTCCCATCTGCACCGGATTCTGGGCGCTGAGGAGTACTCCGTAAACAGCCTCCACCACCAGGGGGTTGACCGGCTGGGACGGGGTTTGCGTGCCAGCGCCAGGTCAGAGGATGGGCTCATCGAGGCTATCGAGTCGACGGAGGGCTCCTTTCTACTGGCTGTCCAGTTTCATCCAGAGGAGCTGGCCGAAGCCCATCCCTTCGCTCGCCACCTCTTCGAGGCTTTTGCGGAAGAATGCCGCGTGCACGCGGCCACAGGCTCCCCCAAACTGCTGGAGGCGGCCGCTCCCTGAGCCGATCAACCTGCCCTTGCGGGCTCGGCTCTGGCGGCATCTCGGGGCCGGTCTCAATCCTCGGGAATACCCTCGGGGAGCGGTCTACCAGCGGCAATCAGCACGGCGTCCTCGTCGGCGATTCGGTCCAGCTCTCGTACTAGGGAATCGACCAGCTCGCCTTCTGGCATCGTTGATATCACCTTGCCCTTGCGGTAGAGAATCCCCTTCTGCCTGCCCCCAGCTATCCCGATGTCAGCGTGCATCCCCTCGCCCGGTCCATTCACTACGCAACCCATGACCGACACGGTTATCGGGCGCTTCACCCGCTTCATCGCCGATTCCACCCGGGCCACCATGGGCATCATGTCTATCTCGAGCCGCCCGCACGTCGGGCAGGCCACCAGATTGGGGCCGGTCGGCTTCTCCTGCAGGTTGGCCAGAATCTGGCGCGCAACCCTGACCTCCTCCTCCGGTTGGTCCACCAGAGACACCCTGATGGTGTCGCCGATGCCCTCTGCCAGGAGGACGCCGATCCCCATGGCACTCTTGAGAGAACCGGTGGAGGTGGGGCCGGCCTCGGTGAGCCCAAGATGGAGGGGATACCGATTGGGCAGGCTGGCGAACAGCCGATTGGCCGCGATGTTGGTCAGAACGTCGCTGGCCTTCAGGCTGACCTTGATGTCCTGGAAGCCGAGCTCCTCGAGGATCTTGATGTGGCCAGTCGCGGCATCGACCATGCGCTGTGCCACGTCGTCAGGCCCGCCCTCCCCGCGTCCCCGCGCCAATGCCTTACGGTCGGGAAGACTACCCGCATTGACTCCGATACGGATCGGTACCCCTAGCTCCTGACACCTTCTGGCGATCTCCGAAATCTTCTCGGTCTGTCGTATGTTGCCCGGGTTCAGCCGCAGGCACTGTATGCCCGCGTCCAGGGCCATCAGCGCCAGAGGAGCGTCATAGTGGATGTCAGCCACGATGGGAAGTCGACTTCCTTTGACAATCTCCTTCAGCGCTACTCCGGCCTCCTCGGTGTCGCAGGTAACCCGGATGATGTCGGCCCCTGCCTCGGCGGCCCGGCTAATCTGGGCTAGGGTCCCCTGGACGTCCTCGGTCGGGGTCTTGGTCATGGTTTGGACAGATATGGGAGCCGCTCCGCCCACCACGACGGAACCAACTTTGATGGGGCGGGTCTTCCTGCGCTCGATCATCGGACCAGGTGGGTGAGGTCGCCGAAGGTCACATATATGAAGAGCATCACTATCAAGGCTAACCCAACCGCATGTACCGTTGCCTCCAGCTGCGGGCTGACCCTGCGTCGACGCACCCACTCCAACACCACAAAAGCGAGCCTACCGCCATCCAGGAAAGGGATTGGGAGCAGATTGAAGAGACCCAGGTTGAGACTGATCATCGCCAGCAGTGTGAGGTAGACAGAGGCCGAAATCTGAGTCGCTACGGATGTCTCCTCGGCGATCCCAATTGGCCCAGTTAGGCGAAGGTTGGGATTGTGATGGGGGCTCACCAGCGCCCAGAGGTTGACGAAGGTTGACCCGATCTGTACCGGCACCGCGTAGAAGCCCACGGCTATCGCCTGGTACCAAGGAAGGGGCGCGCCGCCCAAACTGGCGATCAAGGGGTTGCCCGGCGAACCGAGATATCCGACCAACCACTCCACCTGGAAGCGCGCTCGCGGCACCTCGACCACCGTCGTCTGGCCGGGACCCCGATAGGCGACGGCCAGAGGTCCCGTCCCAGGGAAGGCCGCGGCCATATCGGTCGGAAGGAAGTGTGGGACTGGACGGCCGTTGATTCCGACAATCTCCGCCTCGAACGGAATCTTGGGAGTGCTCTGGGTGCCGATCCAGTGCAGCTGAGGAGTTACGACATAGGAGCGCTTGGCACCGCCAGCCCAGGGCTGAAGCTGGACCGCCAGCGGTCTTCCCCGATCCTGCTGGATCACATCCCGAACGGTCGTCAGGGAAGTGACCTTGTGCCCTCCCACTCCAACAATCTGGAGCCCGTTGGGCACACCTGCCTTCGCCAGCCCTCCGCCCACCTGCACCTGCGGCGCTGGCCCGCCCACCGCCGCGACTCCGGAGAACACTGCGCCCGCGAGCAGGAGATTCATCAGCCCTCCTGCGGCCACAACCGCAGCCCGACGACCCGAGCTGGCGCGGATGAAGCCCCGGTCTCCCCCACTTTCAGCTGCGGGCTCCAACCCCGTCATCCCCGCCATTCGTACATATCCACCCAAGGGCAGCAGGCGCAGGGAGTAGACGGTCTCACCCCTTCGACGACTCAACAGACGCGGGCCAAAGCCTATGGAGAACTCGTCGACTTGGATGCCCGCTCGCTTGGCTACCAGGTAATGACCGAACTCGTGGATCGAAACCACCACCAAGAGCATCAGGACGATGCCCCCGACGCTTTGCCAGGTCAGGGCGAATCCGGTCATGCTGAAGTATCCTTCAGGTCGGCCACCAAGCGAGATGCCTGCGCGCGTCCCCAGGCGTCTGCATCCAGGACCGATGAGAGCGTCTGGTCATCAGACCAGAAGAATCCATTGACCACAGCTGAGACCACAGAGGTGATCTCTCCAAAGCTGATCACCCCGGCCAGAAACGCGGCCACAGCCACCTCGTTGGCGGCGTTCATGGCCGCGGGCGCACACCCTCCTCGCAGCGCCACCTGACGCGCTATGGCGAGGGTTGGAAACCGCTCGATGTCCATCGGCTCGAAATCCAGGCGAGCCACCTGTTCCAGCCTGACAGCGGATACGACCGCTGACAGCCGCCGGCCCCGGTTCATTGCCAGCGCGATCGGCGCCCTCATATCAGGAACTCCCATCTGGGCGATCAGGGTGCCGTCGCAGAACTGTACCGCCGAATGGACCACGCTCTGGGGATGTACCAGCACTTCAATTCTCTCGTAGGGAATATCGAACAAGAAGTGCGCCTCGATCACCTCCAGCCCCTTGTTCATCATGGTTGCACTGTCGATGGTCACCTTCGGCCCCATTTGCCAGTTGGGATGGGCCAGGGCCTCTCCGGGGGTCGAGCTGGGGATGGCACTCAGAGACTTGAGGCGGAAAGGACCACCGCTTGCGGTGAGAATGAGACTGGCGACGGTGGCTGGCTCTTCACCCCGCAGGCACTGCCAGATGGCGCTGTGCTCGCTGTCGACCGGAATCAGGTGGGCGCCGCACTCTCGGGCGGTTCTGGTGACCAGTTCCCCGGCCATTACCAGAACCTCCTTGGTGGCTATTGCCACATCATGCCCGCTCCGACAGGCGGCCAGCGTCGGAAGCAGCGCACCTGCTCCACCTCCCCCGACCAGGATCACATCGGCCGAGTCGGTAGCGGCAAGCTGACAGGCGGCCTCCAGGCCAACCTCCATCCCCTTCGGAGGCTCGTCCATCGGATCGATGATGACCGCCTTCGCACCTGGGAAAGGTGCCAGTGCTTCGGACAGCGCCCGAGTACGCCTGCCCGCGACAGCTCCAACTAGTTGAAAGTTGTCGGGATAGCGCCCGATCACGTCCAATGCCTGCTGCCCGATGGAGCCGGTCGCCCCAATCAGCACCACTCGGTTGACCGGCGTCACATGGGCCTCCGTTGGAGCCGTCCCTGGCTGACCTGTCGTAGCCGCCATGGATGGACCCAACTCTCAGAACGCGTGTGCGACCCCCAAGAGTGAGTATACGACCGCGGCGACGAACAGCAGGCTGTCCACCCGGTCGAGGACCCCACCATGTCCCGGGATGAGTCGGCTCGAATCCTTCACTCCAGCCTCTCGTTTGAGCTGAGACTCGACTAGATCCCCGGCGATCGCCGCTGCCGACGCCGCACCGGCAATGGCAATGGCAACCGGATACCCAAGCTTGGGGAGGACTTGAGGGAGGAGGGCGCCGGCAGCCAGGGTGGGCACGACCAAGCCCGCTAGCGCACCCTCCCAGGTTTTCCTGGGGCTGATCCTGGGAAAGAACGGGTGTCTGCCGATTGCTGAGCCCAGCAGATAGGCGGCGGTGTCGCCCAGGACGGAGATCCCAATTGTCAGCAACACCAGCGCGATCGCCCGGTCGCGGGAGCCAGCGGCCGCGTATAGCAACAACACGAAACCGGGAAGATAACCAAGCCAGATCGAGCCGCCAACGGCCAACGCCCAACTTGTAAAGGGCTTCTCGGCGGCGGGCCGCGCCGTCGCCAGCGCCAATCCCCCGAGGCAACCAACCAGCAACCCCACGGCCGCTACTGGCAGCTGCGGGTAGGCGAAGCGGAAGAGGAAGAATGCCGCCAGCGGGACAAGAACCAGCAGCGACGGGTGAACGGGCTGGTCCCGCCAAAGCTGCCGGTACTCAACGATTCCGGCGCCCATGACCAGCGCCACCAAGGTGGCAACCGCAGCGGTGCCGAGGAAGAGTGAGAGCACGACCAATGCCAACAGCGCGAGCCCACTGGCTGTTCGCACCGCGAGCCTCACCTGCTCTCCAGAACTCCCCCGAAGCGCCGCACCCGAGCCGCATAGTCTGCAAGGGCGGCCCTCAGGTCGGCGGCCCCGAAGTCGGGCCAGAGCGTCTGGGTGACGTAGAGCTCGGCGTAGGCCGCCTGCCAGATGAGAAAGTTGCTGGTGCGCAGCTCTCCGGCGGTCCTGATGATGAGATCTGGGTCGGGCAGGCCGGCGGTATACAGGGCTCCATTCAGAGTCGCCTCGTCAAGGTTGGACAGATCGGCCCCGGTCGAAGCCAGCCCGCGAACAGCGTCAACGATCTCGGCGCGGCCACCGTAATTGATGGCAACGCTGAGCTGGCCCTTCTTATTGTCAGCGGTGACCGACTCGGCCTCCGCCACCAGATTTCGCAAGCGAGCGGAGAGCTGTTGTCGCCGCCCGATCACTCGGATCTTGACTCCGTTACGGTGCAGCTCGTCGACCTCTTCCTGCAGTGTCTCCTCGAATAGCCTCATAAGGGTCGCCACCTCGTAGCGCGGCCGAGACCAGTTCTCGGTCGAGAAGGCGTACAGCGTGAGGCAGTGCACCCCCTCCTCGTCCGCCGCTGTCATCACCTGTCGGATCGCCCTGATGCCGGCCTTGTGCCCCGCGCTGCGCCTCAGCCCGCGCTGGCGGGCCCAGCGGCCGTTGCCATCCATGATGATCCCGATGTGGACTGGCAGCGAAGCCGCGGTATCAGCCAAGGCAGCACCCCCGCTTCCGCTTCACAACTCCAGTAACTCGGCTTCCTTGCGCCGTGCTACCTCCTCAATCTGCTCGATGAAGCGGTCGGTCACCTTCTGCAGCTGGGACTGAGCTCGCTGGCCCTCATCCTCCGACAGCTCCCCTTCGTGCTCAATCCGGCGAAGCTGCTCCAGATCGTCTCTTCTTATGTTCCGGACCGCCACCCGTGCCTCCTCAGCCTTGGTCTTGACCACTCGGACGAACTCTCGGCGCCGCTCCTCCGTGAGCGGCGGCACCGGGACCCGGATCACCTGACCATCATTGCTGGGATTCAGCCCCAAGTCACTTCGCTGCAATGCCCGCTCGATGGCCTGGATAACGTGACGGTCCCAGGGCTGGATCAGGATCATGTGCGCCTCGGGTGCCGAGATACTGGCGACCTGGTTGATCGGAACATGGGTCTCATACGCCTCGACCTGGACGTGCTCAATCAGGGAGGGGTTGGCCCTTCCCGTCCGGATCGTGGCGAGCTCACGATGAAATGACTCTATGCTCTTGGCCATTCTGGCCTCAGCAGCGTGGAGGACATCGGCGCTCATCGAGGTCCGCGCTCATCGGTGACCAGCGTTCCGACGGGCTCGCCGCTAACGGCCCGAGCCAGATTCCCCTCCGTGAAAAGGTCCAAGACCAGAAGCGGAAGCCTGTTGTCCATGCACAACGTTATGGCGGTGTTGTCCATGACCTGCAGCCCCATATTCAGCACCTCGAGGTATGAGATCGTCTCAAAGCGCCTCGCCGTCGGATCCACCTCTGGGTCGGCGCTGTAGATCCCGTCGACCCGGGTAGCCTTGATCAGGATATCCGCCCCAATCTCGGCTGCCCGCAGCGCCGCCGGGGTGTCGGTCGTGAAGAAGGGGTTGCCTGAGCCCGCGCAGAAAACCACCACGCGGCCCTTCTCCAAGTGCCTGATCGCTCGGCCCCGAATATAGGGCTCAGCCACCTGGTGCATCTCAATGGCGCTCTGGACGCGAGTGGGCATCCCGTGTGCCTCCAGGGCGTCGCGGAGTGCCAAGCCGTTGATGACAGTCCCCAGCATTCCCATGAGGTCTGCAGTGACCCGGTTCATCCCTCGTCTGGCCCCAGCCAGACCACGGAAGATATTGCCTCCGCCCATCATCACCGCGATCTCGGTACCAAGCTGGTAAGCGCCCTTCAGCTCGGCCGCGACCCGGTCCAACACCTCAGGATCTATCCCGAACTCACCGTCGCCGACCAGGGCCTCGCCGCTGAGTTTGACCACGACCCGGCGGTATCGCTGGCGGACCCGGCCCATCTCGGCCGCTACGTCCGCGCCCGCAGTGGGCTCAAGCACCATCCGGGGCGCTCGATTCGAGCCGCTCGCCGAGCCGGAACCTGGTGAAGCGAGCGACGGTGATGTGCTCCCCAGTGGCAGCCACCGTCTCTTGGATGACCTCCTCGATCCGACGGGCCTTACTCCCCTCATCCTTTATGAAGGGCTGATCGTAAAGGCAGAAGGTCTCGTAGAACTTTCTCAGACGGCCCTCAACGATCTGATCCAGGTGCGACGACGACTTGCCCTGCTGAGCGACCTGCTCCCGATAAATTGCACGCTCCCGATCCAACTCCTCCGCTGGGACCTCGTCCCGGTTTACCCAGCGTGGAGACTGAACGGCAACCTGTAGGGCCAGGTCGTGCACCAAGTCCTTGAACTTGTCGGTCCGGGCCACGAAGTCACTCTCACAGTTGACCTCAATGAGAACTCCGAGCTGGCCCCCGGTGTGAATGTAAGAGTCGACCAACCCCTCGCGGGTCTCGCGCCCGCGGCGCTTTTCGGCTGACGCCAAACCCTTGGCACGTAGACGATCGCGGGCCTGTTCGAAGTCGCCGTCGGTCTCGGTGAGAGCCAGCTTGCAGTCCATGATCCCTGCGCCGGTCTGCTCCCGGAGCTGGCGCAC
>DAHVDN010000003.1:0-20712 GCA_027313505.1 Candidatus Dormiibacterota bacterium | reverse complement strand
CGAAGTCGCCGTCGGTCTCGGTGAGAGCCAGCTTGCAGTCCATGATCCCTGCGCCGGTCTGCTCCCGGAGCTGGCGCACCATCTCGGCAGTGATTGGCTGGCTCATTCGGCCGCTACGGTCTCTGCGGCAGCGGGATCGACGACATCCACCGCCTCGGCGGCCGCAGCCTCTGCCTGCAACCTCGCCGCCTCCTCCTGCTCCGCCCGGAGCGCGGCCGCTCGCTCGGCAGCAGCCTGGGCCTGGGCCAAGTCAATCTGACGACGTTCATCCAGTCCGGTGACGATGGCGTCGGTCAACCTGTCAACGATGAGACGGACACTGCGAATAGCATCGTCGTTGCCCGGGATCACGTGCGCGATCTCATCCGGATCACAGTTGCTGTCAGTTATGGCGATGATCGGAATGGCCAGCTTGTTGGCTTCGGTCACGGCCAGCCGCTCCTTGTGAGGGTCAACCACGAAGAGAGCCGCTGGCAGACGCTTCATGTTGGTGATCCCGCCGAAGTTCCTGACCAGTCGGGCCAGGTCGTCCTCGCGGTGGCGCTGCTCCTTCTTGATCATCCCCGCAAAACCGTCTCGCTCCTTCTGGTCGGCGAGCTCGTTCAGCCGCTTCAACTGGAGCTTGACCACCTCGAAGTTGGTCAGCATGCCCCCCATCCACCGGTTTATGACGTAGGGCTGGCCGGAGCGCTGACACTCCTCCTCAATGGTGTCGTGGGCTTGCTTCTTGGTCCCCACAAACAGGATCTGGCCCCCTTGGGCCACCGTGTCATGGGCGAACTGGCAGGCGTCCCCCAAGAGATCCACGGTCTGGGCAACATCCAGAATGTGGATTCCACCCCTGCTCGCGAAGATATACGGCCGCATCTTGGGATTCCACCGGCTGGTCTGGTGACCGAAATGGACCCCGTTCTGCAGCAGCTCGGTAAGCGTGGTTACGGGCATGCTGAGCCTCCAGTTGCGTTGAACCTCTGCCCGGTATCACCCGCCAGTCGGCCCCAGAACCGGGGATCCCCACTGCCGTCCACCGAGCATGCGAATTTGGATACCGCCTCAATCTTATCCCAACTGGCCCACCAGGCCCAAGCAGCGAGGGTCGGCACGCGGCCGCGCCGTTGGAGGATTAGCTCGCGCCGTCGCCAATTGCGCTTCGGAACCCTCCCCTCAGCTCGCTCAGGAACGCCAGGATAATCTGCAGCTCGACTTTAGTCCGTCGGCCGATCAGCGCTTTGGTGGTCTGCTCCAACTGGCCGAACACCGCCTGCTCAAGAGCCTGCGCTTTGGGAGTTGAGGTCACCTTGACCAACCTGCGGTCAACGTTGTCGGTCCGCCTGGTAATCAGTCCCGAACCTTCTAGCCGCCGCAGAGCGATGCTGAGCCCGCCGCTGCTCAGCCGGACGGCATGGGCGAGCTCCGAAGCCGTCAGAGGTCCTTGCGTGTTGAGGACATCCAAGCACCTTAGGTCGGTGCGATTGAGCCCGAATCGTATTCCTGCGAACTGGTCCAGGCGGTCGATCTCAGTCGTGAGCATCCGCAGCTCTTGGTGAACTGCGGCCTCGACCGCTGAGGTCGTTGACAGCAGGGATCGGCGAGGTGTACTTTTCATGCCAAGATGCTTTCAATAATAGAGATACTGACCGGGGGAGGATGGTGCCGGGCCTCACCCGGCTCCCCAGCGCTGGTCGCTTAGGATGTCTGCAGGCAGCGCGAGGGATTCTAGGCGAGAGATCCAGTCGCTTCGCTCGATGAACCTCATGGTGCTCGTGGTTCTGCTGCTTCAGTACGGTCTGGGCATGTCGGTCAATCTCTTCGTCGGAATAACGCGCCACCACCCCGGGGCGGACCCGAAGGAATACTTCTCCGGGGTCGTTGCCAGCGTGACATGGGCGCTGGCTCATGGACCGGTCCTGCTCACCCTTCACACGGCGCTCGGCCTCATCTTGGTGGTATTGGCCCTGGCGCTGGGCGTCAGGAGCTGGCTCACCGGGTCAAGTCGCTCTCGGTGGCTTGCTTCGGCAGGAGTTGTCTTCATCCTGGGTGCTGGGTTCAACGGTGGAAGCTACCTGAACTACGCTGAAGGGGTGAGTTCATTCATCATGGCGATCCTCTTCGCATTGGCTGTCGTCTCCTATGTCAGCTTGCTCTACGCGATGGGGGGTGCCCAGGCACCCAGCGGCGAACATCCAAAGCCCCAGAGCCCAGCTTGGAAGAGCAGGTGAGCCATTCACCTGTGAGCAGCCATTCACCCCTGCTCGAGGTCTACGACGAACAGCTTCGGGGCCGAGCCGCTTTTGGGACAGTTCCCGGGGTGCGGATCGAGCTCGAGGACATTGTGGTCCGGGCCATCGGGCTACACCTGCAGGGAATGGTGAGCGCCACCGACCTTAAGAGGCTCGGCCCCTCCGGGTGGGACTGTCTCGTCGGCCGCCAGATCGAGGTCTACAGCGCCCTGAAACAACCCTTCGAGTGGAAGACCTGGTCACATGACCATCCCCAGGAGTTCCTTAGCCGTCTGGAGAGCTTTGGATTTGTGCGGGGTGAGACCGAGACCGTGATGATCGCGCGAGTGGCCGAGGTCGACCGCTCTGTGACCCCACCGGCAGGGGTGCACCTTCGCACAGCCACCTCCGCGGCCGATTTCGCGCGGCTGGGGACACTCCTGACCGAGGTCTTTGGCGAGGACATGCGGGAGCAGGCCGAAGCATACCGAGCTATGGTTGAGGCCTTCCCGAACTCCGTCAGTGTGTTGGCGGCGGAAGTCGGGGACGAGTGGGTCAGTTCCGCGCGCGCCGAGTTCGTTGAAGGCACCGATTTCTGCACACTCTGGGGCGGTTCGACATTACCCGCTTGGCGAAGCCGGGGAATCTATCGAGCACTGGTGTCCAGGCGTGCCCAGCTCGCGGCCAACCGAGGGCTCACCTTTTTGGAAGTCGATGCTCTACCGACCAGCCGCCCCATCCTCGAGCGGCTCGGATTTGTTGCCGTCACCACCACCACCCCGTTCCTTTGGTCACCACCGCCCGCGCAAATCTGGCCCGAAGGCTGACGCTCCAAGAGCTCGGTCAGCGTTCGATTCACCCGCTTAAAGGCGGCAGAACCCCCGTTGCTGGCGCCCACCCGACCGACGGCCACAGCGCGGAGCCCCAAGGGCTAACATCCCACCTCCTCAATCCGGCGCCGGTCCCCGGTCGCCTGCCACGGCCTTCCCAACCGGTTGCCGATTTCGCCGCCGATGGACCGGTCGGACCTTGCCCTCCAGCGCACGAAGTCGGGCGGATGCTGAAAAACAGCCCCGGACGGCGAGCGTCAGAAGCCCGTCCCAGCAGGGACTCCCCATCACCGGCTCCCGCAGGCCCTTTCGACCCCTCAGAGGACGTACCGGCGAAGGTCCTCATCCCGCACCAAGTCCCCCAGCTTCTGGCGCACAAACTCCCTGTCCACGACCACCGTCTGGCCCTTGAACTGGTCGGCGGCGAAGGAGACCTCCTGAAGCACCCGCTCCATCACAGTGAAAAGGCGCCGGGCGCCAATGTTCTCATCACGCTCATTGACAAGATAGGCGTGGTGAGCAAGTTCCGCTATGCCGTCCTCGGTGAACTGCAGCTCGACCTCCTCGGTGCCCAGGAGCGCGCGGTACTGGGTTGTCAGCGAGTTGCTGGGCTCGATCAGAATCCGGCGCAGGTCCGCCTCTTCAAGCGGCTTGAGCTCGACCCTGATGGGAAACCGCCCCTGAAATTCGGGGATCAGGTCAGATGGCTTGGTTGAGCTGAAGGCCCCCGCAGCCACGAAAAGAATATGCTCGGTCGCCACTGAGCCATAGCGCGTGCTGACGGTCGAGCCCTCGATGATCGGAAGCAGATCCCGCTGGACTCCGGCACCGCTCACATCTGGCCCGTGTGCCTCCACAGAGGGACCAGCGATCTTGTCGACCTCATCGATGAAGACGATCCCATTCTCCTCAACCATGTGGATGGCGTCGTCATAGACCCGGTCCAGATCAACCAACCGCTCCGTCTCCTCCTGGGTCAGCGCCCGGCGAGCGTCGGCGACGCTCATGCGGCGCAGGCGCCGACGGGGAGGCGCCAGCTGGCTGAAGAAGTCTGAGAGCGACCATCCGATCTCCTCGTAGCCGGTTCCGGAGAACACCTCGACCGGTGCCGAGTAGGCCTCCTCCACTTCAATTTCGATCAGCCGGTCGTCAAGCTTGCGAGTCGCCAGCTTCCGGATCAGCTGACGGCGTCTGGCCCGCTCACGTCGGGCGGCGAGCTTGCGGCCGGCCTCGTCGAGTTCATCTGCACCGGTCGGCTGCTCCGTCGCACCGCTAACCGGTTGCGCCTTATCGTCAGTTGGCGGCGAGGAGACAGATGCCGCCTCAAGCAGCCGGTCCACAATCCTTATATCCGCACGCTGCGCCGCCTCGGCCTCCACCTCGGCCACCCGCTGGCTCTGAAGACGGGTGATGGTCTGCTCCAGCAGGTCACGGATGATGGACTCAACGTCGCGACCGACGTAACCGACCTCCGTGAACTTGGTCGCCTCGACCTTGATGAAGGGAGAGTTGGTCATTTGCGCCAGTCGCCTGGCGATCTCGGTCTTGCCAACCCCGGTTGGCCCGATCAGAAGGATGTTGCTGGGCACGATGTCGCGTCTGGCCTCTGGGGCCAGCCGCATGCGACGCATCCGATTGCGCAGGGCGATGGCCATCGCCCGCTTGGCGTCGACCTGGCCGACTATGTACCCATCGAGAGCGGAGACAATCTCTGCCGGTCTCAGATCAACCTCCGGCATCATCACTCCCAGCTTCTGACCGCAGGGTCTCGACGGTTATCTCGTCATTGGTGTAGATGCAGATCGAGGCGGCGATCTCAAGCGCCTTGCGGGCAACGTCGGCCGCAGGCAGCTCGGTGTGCAGGACCAGGGCCCGCGCCGCGGCGTGAGCGTACGGGCCGCCGCTTCCGATGGCCCCGATTCCATCGTCGGGCTCAATCACGTCTCCGTCCCCGCTCAATAGCAGCATCTGGCCTCGACCGGCCACGACCAGCATGGCGTCGAGGTGCCTAAGGTAACGATCGGTGCGCCACTCCTTGCCCAACTCGACAGCGGCCCTGAGCAGGTTCCCCTGGTGCTGGTCGAGCTGGCGTTCGAACTTGTCAAAAAGGGTGAAGGCATCAGCGACCGAACCCGCAAACCCCACCACCACCTGGTCGTGATACAGGCGGCGGACCTTGCTGGCGCGGTGTTTCATCACAACGTCGCCGACGGTCACCTGGCCGTCGCCGGCGATCGCAATCTCATCTCCCCGCTGCACCGCCAGAATCGTGGTGGCGCGGGGGGTTTCGCCCTGGTGGGAAGCCACGAAGACTAAAGTCTACCTGTACCGAAGAGAGCACCTGTCTCGGTCACCCTACGGGCTGACCCTTCGGCTCCTTCACCGGTCTGCGCGTCCGGGGGGCTTTCGCAGCCGGACCGGGGATTGCGACCCGCGGTGGACGGTAACGGCACTTGGGATAGCCCGAGCAGGAGACAAACGGGCCGAACCGGCCCATCCGCTTGACCAACTCCTGGCCGCAATCCGGGCACTTCTCGCCGGTCGCCTCGGCTACCTGTCGCGCCGGGGTGGCCGACCCCTCCGCCCCTGGCTCGGGCCGAACGTAGCGGCACTTTGGGTACCCGGAGCAGCCGATGAACGGTCCCCGCCGACCGGTGCGGCGGACCAGTGGCTTGCCACACTGCGGACATCCCTCGCCGATCTCCTCAGCTGGCGTCCGCTCCTCCTTGCCCTGGATGTAGTCACACTCCGGGTAGCGGCTGCAGCCTACGAAATCTCCGAATCGACCCGAGCGCACAACCAGCTCCGCCCCACAGCGCGGGCACTCCCCGTCGGCTCTCGGGGCTTCGATCTTCACCCTGGGCATGCTCTCCTGCGCCTGCTCCAGAACTTTCGCAAAGGGCTCGTACCAGGTTCGGACCACCGGGACCCAAGCGTCCTCTCCGGTCTCAATCCCGTCCAGCCGACGCTCTAGCTCAGCGGTGAATCCAAGATCCACCACCGCTGGGAACTGGCCAGTCAGCGCCTCGTTGACCGCCTTGCCCAAGGGGGCTGGGTGAAGCCGCCTCTCCAGCTGGCGCACATACGCCCTGGTTTGGATCAGCTCCACGGTCGGCGCATACGTGCTCGGTCGCCCGATCCCGCGCTCCTCCAACTCCTTCACAAGGCTCGCCTCGGTGAACCGCGGTGGCGGCTGGGTGAAATGCTGCTCGGGGAGCAGCTCGAGGCACTCCAACCGCTGCTCCTCCACCATCTCGGGGAGCAGCTCGTCCTCCCGCTCTTCACCGGCGGCAACCTTGAGAAAGCCGTCGAAGACCAGGCGACTGCCCGTCACCCGGAAACGGTGCCCGGCGGCCTCGACGTCGACCCTGGTGGAGTCAAACTCCGCAGGGGCCATCTGACTTCCCACGAAACGGCGCCAGATCAGGCGGTAGAGGCGAAGTTGGTCAGAGGTCAGGAAACCAGCCACCGCATCAGGAGTTCGACCAGCCGCAGTCGGTCGGATCGCCTCGTGAGCGTCCTGAGTTGGTACGGGGGCCTTCCCCTTCCGCCGAGCGCCGGCGCCGATTCCCAGGTACTGCTTCCCGTAGGTGGCGCCAATGAATCCCCGGGCCTGCTCCACGGCCGCGGCACTCAGCCTGGTGGAGTCGGTGCGCATGTAGGTGATGAGCCCGGTCGCTCCCTCCGAGCCCAGCTCAATTCCCTCATAGAGCTGCTGAGCCACGCGCATCGTCTTGGTGGGGCTGAACCGAAGCTGCGAGGAGGCATCCTGCTGAAGGGTGCTAGTTATATACGGCTGCGGCGGATTTCGACGCACCCGGCGCCGCTCAGTGGCGGCAACCAGGTATTCCGCCCCCTTCAGCTCCGCAATCACCCGATCCGTGGCGGCCTGGTCGGGCAGGGCCGCAATCGGCTCCTCGCCGTCGGCGACCTTCTTCGAGGCTCTTCGGACCGGAGGAGGGCCAGCCGGTCCCTGATAGCGAGCTCTGACCGTGATCTTGTCGGCAGTCTCCAAGACCGCGTCAAGGCTCCAACTCTCGGTTGGAACAAACCTCTCGATCTCCGCTTCCCGGTCGCATACCAGCCGGAGCGCCACCGACTGCACCCGTCCCGCCGAGACCCCCTTGCGAATCTTCCTCCAGAGCAAGGGGCTCAGCTTGTAGCCGACAAGGCGATCGATTGCTCGTCGTGCCTGATAGGCGTCAACCAGGTTCTGATCTATGGGGCGGGGCTGCTGCAGTGCGGCTTCCACCGCCGGTTTGGTGACCTCACGGAAGACGATCCTCTCTGGGTCGCGCAGCTTGAGCTGCTTGGCGATGTGCCAGGCGATCGCCTCGCCTTCGCGATCGGGGTCGGCCGCAAGCAGCACCTTCGAGGACTTCTTGGCAGCGGCTCTCAGATCGCTCAGCTGCTTCTCCTTGCCCTTGATCACCGTGTAGTCCGGCGAGAAGTCCTTCTCCACGTCGATTCCCAGCTTCGACTTCGGCAGGTCCACGACGTGACCCATCGAGGCCTTGACCTCATACTTGTCGCCGAGGAACTTGCTGAGAGTTCTTGCCTTGCTGGGCGACTCGACGATGATCAGACTGCGGGTGGGCATCGGTTGGATTGAACTCCTCGATTCGGTTGGGGCTGGCCGTGGCGATTCTAACAACAGCCTTCCCGGGCCCCCCCAATCTCAAGCGGCACCAGGTTGAGTCCTGGGTGCGGATACACTGGCCGAAGGCGTCAACCAACCAGAGGCTGTGACACTCTTGCCAGCGGATCTCGGAGACAAGTACGAACGTTGCGAAATTGTCCAGCGGCAGGATTACTCAGACGATCTGTGGTCAATTCGCCTGCGCCCTGAGGAGCCATTCCACTTCCGCCCCGGTCAGTACGCCACCTTGGGGGTGGAGCTGAGCGGCAAGGTGCTGGAGCGACCCTATTCGATAGTCTCGGCTCCTGAGGAGCCGGACCTGGAGTTCTTCATAGAGAAGATCCCGGGAGGGGCCCTGACCCCCCACCTACATCCCTTGGGTGTGGGGAGCACGCTGCTCATGCGCCGGCGCCCCAAGGGGGTGTTCCTGAAATCGGGGCTGGATTCGACCCGGGTCCATCTATTTGTGGCAACCGTGACCGGGATCGCCCCATTCGCCAGCATGCTCCGGCATCTGCTTTTGGCAGAGGAGCCGGTGGCGCCACCGAAGAAGATCATCTTGCTGCAGGGCGCGAGCTTCTCCTCTGAATTCGGATACAGCCAGGAAATGTTGGCACTGGCGGCGGACAAGGGCTGGTTCGAATATGTGCCCACGATCAGCCGACCATGGGGCGACCCCGGCTGGAACGGTGAGACCGGCAGAGCGGAGGATGTACTTCGAAAGTATGCGGATCGGGCCGGGGTCAGCCCGGGCCAGGGCATGGTCTACCTCTGCGGGCATCCCGGGATGATCGCCACCTCCCGCGCCGTCATGAGCCGGAGTGGGCTCACGGAGTCGGAGATCCTCGAAGAGCAGTACTGGCCGGAGGGTAAGGAGCCCACCGGGGACAGCTGATCGAGGAGGCTCCCCTCATCCGGTGAGCGGGCGCAGCGGAGCTGCTTCCGTCAGTGCTTTAGCTTGGAGGCCAGCACCGGAGAAATCTGCGCAAAGGTGCCCCGCAGGGACTTGACCCATCGGTTTCCCTGGTGTCGCCAGGCAAGCGGCTCTCCACCGCTGAGCGAACGTACCCCGTCCAGGCCCGCATGGGGCACCGTGAGCACCGGCTGTTCCAGCACCTTGGAAGCTCGATCCGAGTCCACCTGGTGGTACGGCAGCACACAGTTCAGAATCACCGAGATGCGCTCCCTCGGGATCTGCAACTGGTCACCTATGCGCAGCCAGGCCTGCAGGGCATACACCCCGGGGTTGTCCGGGGTACCGACCACCACCAGGTGATCTGCCCTCTCGAGCATGTCGATCCCACCGTTGTCCAGTCGGCCGCCCTGATCCACGACCACGAGCTCCGAGGCATGTGTCAGGCGGAGGATCATCGCTCCCACTGCGGCGGGGGAAACCGAGTCGGCCAACTCGGGCCTCGACGGCGCCGGAAGCACCGAGACCCCGCTCGGATGTCGCGGCAGCCGATCGAAGATCTCCTCCTCCGGACCGACCGCCGTCAGCTCGACCCAGGTGGGAGTCTGAGGGGGGAGGTTGAAGGCAACCAGAGCACTTCCAAAGCGGGGGACGTTGTCGACCAGGGCAACCCGGTAGCTCTCCGCGCCGATAACGGCGAGATTGCTGGCCAGCATCGTCCGACCGACGCCTCCCCGGGGTCCGCAGACGACCCATAACTCGCCATGCCCCTTCGTCGGGCGCTCTGGGGTTGCGGCGGATTGGATTCGGGCTGCCAGGATGTCCGCCACCGCCTGCGCGGGGATGCTCCTCAGGATCCGCTCGCTCGCTCCAGCGTCCATCGCAGCTGCGACCAAGGGCGCGTTGGGATCGGCTGCGACCAGGACTATGGGGATAGCTGCGTGGAGGATGCTCGAACGGATCTGCCGAATGAGCGGCACCAGTTGGGGATCCTCGCCGACGACCTCGATGAGCACTGCGGCGGCAGGGGTCTCGTCGAGGTGCGCAGCGGCTCCTTCGCTGGACTCGAAGGCCACCATCCCCAGCGCCCGCTTCTCCAGAGCCTTGCTCATCGTGTCCGACCGGGAGGCCTGGCGTGACACGATGAGTACCTGGCTCAACTTTCTCTCAGCCACGCGATCAGTCTATTGCCTGAGGCCGGGAACGAGCGAGGTCAAGCACCCGCCGACTTCCAGCCACTGCCTCTCACTCGGCCTTGCTGCGCACTCTCAGCGACCGCCGCTTGGGTGCCGCCGCAACCTCAGCGGGTACCTCGACCTCCTCGGCCGGGGCGCTTGCCGCAACCTTCGGTGCCGCCTCACGACGCTCCCGAATCTTGGCCCGTTTGCCAACCTGACCCCTGAGGTAATAGAGCTTCGCCCGTCGCACCCGTCCGTGCCGGATGACCTCGATCTGAGCGAGGCGAGGAGAGTGGATCAGAAAGGTCCGCTCGACTCCTACACCGTGAGCGGTGCGGCGCACGGTCACGGAACGCCGAACCCCACCGCTGTGGAGCGCGATCACGAACCCCTCGAATACTTGGATCCTCTCCCGAGTCCCCTCGACGACCTTGACGTGGACCCTCACCGTGTCTCCGGGGCGGAGCTCCGGCACGTCGTCCCGCAGCTGTTCCTCCTCCAGGAGATCAATGATGTTCATGGCTTACCTCCCGTACCGGGCGGCGAATCGAGCCGCCTCGGCCTCCGCTCAATCTTCACTGACATCGCTCTTTCGAACCGACGGCACGGCGGCGTCGGTCGCCAAGTCGGGTCGAAGCCGCTGCATCCGCTCGCGCGCAGCTGCCCGTCTCCAAGCTGCGATCTTCGCATGATCGCCGCTCCGGAGCACGGCAGGAACTTCCAGATCCTCGAAAACCGCTGGGCGAGTGTAGTGAGGATACTCGAGCAGCCCCTCCGCAAAGCTCTCCTCCACAACTGACGCCGGGTCCCCCAGCGTCCCCGGCACGTGCCTCGAAACCGCTTCGATCAACACCATCGCCGGCAGTTCTCCACCGCTGACCACGAAGTCCCCGATGGAGATCTCATCCAGCCCGAGCCCGACCCGGACCCGCTCGTCGACCCCCTCATACCTACCGCATACCAGAATCAGGCGGGGCTGATGTGCCAGCTCCTCGATCAGCGACGGCGTCAGGCGCCGACCATGGGCGGACAGCAAGATGGCGTGCCCCGGCCCAGCCTCCGGCATGGACTGAACGGCCCGAACGGCAAAGAAGAGCGGTTCGGGGCGCAGCACCATTCCCGGCCCACCGCCGAATGGGGTGTCGTCCACCTGGCGGTGTGTTCCAAGTCCCCAGTCGCGGAGGTCGTGAGTCTCGAGCTCGATCACCCCGGCCTGAAGCGCCCGCCCGACAACCCCTACCGCGAGGGGGCCAGGGAATGCTTCGGGGAAGAGGGTCACCACGTCAAACCGCATCCACCCAACCCTCCAGGTAGGCGCTGCCCACGGTCATGGTCGCGGCAGCCAGATCGACATCTGCTATGGCCTGTCTGACCGCCGGAACCCGGACCTCTCCCGCCTCAGTCTTGACCACGTAGACATCATTGGCTGGGTACGGTTCAACGTCGACCACCCTCCCCCGCACCAGCCCGTGCTCGTCGACCACCTTGAGGCCGACGAGCTGATAGTGGAAAAACTCTCCCAGAGGGAGCCTCCTCACGGTGGTGCCCTCAACCTCGAGATAGCTGCCAGAGAGCGCCGCTGCCGCGTCCCGGTCGGAGATGCCGGTCAGCCTGCAGATCAACCCACGAGCAGAAGCTCGCGCCTCCTCCACGGTCAGCAAGGCCGCACCAGCCCGCACCACGGTCCCGGGAGGAAGCCGGTCGCGATCGCCGCCGAGCATCTCCAGGCAAAGCTCGCCGTCTATCCCGTGGGGCTTTACGACCCGCGCCGCTCGCACCCATGCCGGGGATCTACTCAATCGCGCACCTCGACTTGGACCCTATCCCGATCCCGCAGCGAAGCCGCCCGCACCACCATCCGGATGGCGTCGATGTGCCGGCCATTTCGGCCGATAACCTTGCCCAGGTCCGCTGCTGCGGTGCCGACCCTGACCACCGCACGATGACCATCCTGCTCGACGTCCACGGTCACCGACTCAGGGTCGCTGACCATCTGCCTCACTATGTAGCTGACCAGTTCCCCGTAGTCCGGCACCGCTTCAGCCCTCGGCCGGAGCAGATAGGTCAGGCTCATCCGGACCCGGGTCGGGGTCTGTGCCAGCGGAATCGGACGCTGCCGGTTCAGATGAATCGGTGGCCCGTTCCTCCGCCACCGCGACGACGGGCTCCGGTGCTTCCACCGCTTCGACCGGTGCCGCCACCTCTACCAGCTGCGCTGTCGCGACCGGAGCAGCCTTGCTCGCCCGCACCGGTCTTGGGGTCTTGGGAAGCAGCCCCTCTCGTTCCATAAGCTCCCGGACCGCATCCGACGGCTTGGCCCCGGTGGACATCCAGTGACGGATGCGCTCATCGTCTAACTTCACCACCTTGGGGTCACGCAGCGGGTCGTAATAGCCAACCGATTCGATGAACCGGCCGTCCCTGGGGGACCGCGCGTCCGCCACGACCACGCGATAGAAGGGACGCTTCTTGGCGCCCATGCGCTTCAGCCTGATCTTAACTGCCACTTTCTGTTCTCCCTGAATTTTTGTTGCCGGGGCCAAAGGACCCCGCTCGAATCAGCCCTTCAAGAGCGGGAATCCGCCCCCGGGCCCCTTCAGCATCTCCTGCGCGAACCGCCGGCGGCCCCCCATTCCGCTGAGACTTTTCATGACGCTCTGCATACGGTCGAAACTCTTGATTAGGCGTGACACTTCAACCGGAGAGGTGCCACTACCACTGGCGATCCGACGACGTCGAGAAGAATCCACCAGCTCCGGCCGGCGCCGCTCGTCAGGAGTCATCGACAGCACAATCGCCTCCAGTTTGCGTAGCTGTGCCTCATCTGGGATGGCGGCACCCTGAGCCTTGAGCAGCTCCCTGCCCCCGGGAATCATTCCCATGACCGACTCCAACGGCCCCAGCTTGCGGATCTGCCTCAGCTGGCTCACAAAGTCGTCCAGGGTCAATCGCCCCTGCCGCATGCGCTCCTGGGCCGAGATCGCCTCCGCCGTGGAGAACTCGTCCTGCGTTCGTTCGATCAGAGTCAGGACGTCTCCCATTCCCAGGATGCGCCGGGCCATACGCTCTGGATGAAAGGGCTCGAGGTCTCGCGGGCGCTCTCCTACCCCGCAGTACCACACCTTCAGTCCGATCGCCGCCTGCATGGAGAGGGCGGCTCCGCCTCGGGCATCACCATCCAGCTTGGTCAACACCACCCCGTCCACACCGACCTGGTCCCGGAAGCCTTCAGCGACCCTGACGGCCTCCTGCCCGGTCATGGCGTCTACGACCAAGAGCGACTGAGAGATCTTCACCTCCTTGCGGATGTCCGTCAGCTCCCCCATGAGTGCCGCATCGAGATGCTGGCGTCCCGAGGTGTCGACGATGACCACGTCAGCACCCTGGCGCCTGGCTTCGGCGACCGCCTTACCGATTCCCTTCGAGATTCCATCTGCCAGATCCGGCACCAGAACGGTCAAGTGGTTCTCTGCCGCCAGCGTCTGGAGTTGGTCCACCGCCGCTGCCCGACGAAGATCAGCGGCCACCAAAGCCGGTCGGTGGTCTTCCCGGCGGACCAACAGGGCCAGCTTCACCGCAGTCGTGGTCTTGCCCGAACCCTGGAGTCCAACCAACAGGATCGTCGTGGGCGGCTCAGGGGTGTAGGCGATCCCAGCATCCTCGCCGCCCAGTAGGGTAACCAGCTCCTCAAAGACTATCTTGATCACCTGCTGGCCGGGGGTGAGGCTCTCGAGCACATCTGTGCCTACTGCCCGGGAGCGAACTCGGTCGATGAATTCACGAGCGACCTTGTAGTTGACGTCAGCTTCCAGGAGCGCCAGCCGCACCTCGCGGAGGCCGACATCGACATCCTCGGGAGTGAGCCTCCCCTTGGAGGTGAACCTCTTGAACGCAATCGCCAACCTATCAGTCAGCGTGTCAAACATCAGCGGTCAGCTCCCGGGAGCGAGACAGCTCCAGCTCGAGGCGCTCGACCTTATGCTCCAACTGGGCTCGTCGGAGCTCAGCGCTCTTCAGCTTTCGGCACAGGCCGAGCTGGTTCTCGAGTTCTTCGAGACGCTCTATGCCCCTGCGTAGGAGGTCGTGAGCCGCGGCGCGGGAGGCTCCCATCGACTGAGCCAGCTCGGTAACCGACCAATCCTCGTCGAGATGCAGTCTGAGGGCCTCGCGCTGCCGGAGGGTCAGGAGGGTCCCGTAGGCGTCCAGGAGCATCTGTCGATGCATCCTGGTGTCGGTGATCCCGTGAACTGTCAAGGCCAAAGCCTTTACAGATTACGGGTTTAACAGCCGCACCGCAAATCGGAGGCGGGACAGGGCGGGTCAGATGGTCGGCCGCTCCGGGTCATCATCTGCCAGGAGTCGATCCACATAAGCAACCGGGTCAAAGTCCTCGAGGTCCGAGACCGTCTCCCCGAGCCCGACCAGCTTGACCGGAAGGCCCAGCTCCCGTTCCACCTGGAACACGTAGCCACCGCGAGCGCTCCCGTCGAGCTTGGTCAGCACCAGGCCAGTGGCGCCCACCACCTCGCCAAAGGCGCGGGCCTGGGCGATGGCGTTGGCACCTACGTAGGCATCCATGACCAGAAGTGCCTCCGCAGGTTGATCAGGTATCTGCCCGCTCACAACCCTTCTGATCTTCCGAAGCTCCTGCATCAGATTGTCCTTGGTGTGGAGGCGGCCGGCGGTGTCGACCAGGACCACGTCGCGGCCCCGTGCCCTGGCCGCGGCGATGGCGTCGAAGACCACCGCGGCGGGGTCGGCACCCGCCTGATGAGCCACGAGCTCGGCGCCAGTCGGCTCAACCATGCGGCGCAATTGGTCGATGGCCGCCGCCCTGAACGTATCCGATGCGGCCACCAGACATTTGGTCCCCTGGGCCTGCAGCCGCCGAGCCAACTTGGCGATCGTCGTGGTCTTCCCCGAGCCGTTCACACCCGCGACCAACCAGACGCATGGTGACCCTGAGAGCGACAGTTCACGGGAGGGTCCCCCCAATTGCGCGAGCATCTCCTCCTTGAGCGCCGCGAGCAGCTGGTCGGCACTTCGGAGCCGCCCCTTCGCTGCACGCTCGCGGAGTCTCGAGACCAGGATCTCGGTCATTGGCACGCCACAGTCGCTGGCCAGCAGTAGCTCGAAGAGCTCCTCGTAGAGGTCTTCATCGGCTAGCTGGCCGCGGCGCAGTCTCGTCCGAAGTTGACGCCCCATGGTCCCGCCGACTCGGTCGAGCCGCGCCGGAATCCGCAGCCACCAGCGCGGCCTGCCACCGCCCTCAGCCTCAGCGGCCAACGAGCGCCTCCGCGACGCGCTCGCCCTGTTCGTCCTCTACCGACCTCCCGTCTGCGGCCAACCTGACAGAGAGGACCCGGCTAGCTCCGCGACCATCTTGGGTCACCCCATACAAATGTGAGGCCATCGCCATCGTCGTCAGGCTGTGGGTAACCACCAAAAACTGGCTCCGCGTCGCCCTCGAACTCAACAGCCGAGCGAAGTTGCCCACATTCACCTCGTCCAGCGCCGCGTCTACCTCGTCAAAAACGTAAAAGGGGCTGGGCGAAACCTGCTGCAGCGCCAGGATCAGGGCTAGCGCGGTCAGCGCCCGCTCTCCACCCGAGAGCATCGCCATGGGGATGACCCGCTTACCCTGCGGCTGCACCTCCAACTCGATCCCCCATGTGGCTCCGGCTCCGCTATCTGTGGTCAGGAGGGACGCTCGGCCCCCACCAAACAGCTCTTGCCAGGTGGTCTCGAACTCCACGGTCACCCTTTTCAGAGTCCCTCGCAGACGTGCCTCGACAATCTGGTCCAGCCGGTCTCGGACCGCTTCAATGTCCGACCGGGCCGAGGAGGTGTCCTCGTGAGCCGCCCGCAGCCCCTCGGTCCGCTCTAGGAGATCCCGAAGCTGCCCTGGCGCCAGTTCGTTCACCGGACCCAACTGCTGCAGCCGGCGCTCCAGACGGCCGATTTCCTGTGCCGCTCGTTGAGGATCGGCCGCAACCGCGTCAGTCTCTGGCTGATCTTTGAGGTCACCAATCTGGCCCTGCAGGTCGGCCACCCGTTCGCGCTGCAAAATCTGCTCGCGCTCCAAACCCCGGGTCTGGATGGCCACCTGGGTGAGGTGTGACTCCAGCTCGGCGCGGCGCCTCTCAAGCAGCGCCAGTTGCTGCATTGGATCCTCTTGGTTCGCCTGCGCTGCTGGGCTGGCCTGCCTGCCGAGCTCCGCTCGCGTCTCCTCCAAAAGCGCCTGGGACTGACCCGCGAGAGCGAGCGCGACGACCGCGGCGCTCTCTGCTGCATCCATCCTCCGCCGCGCCGCCCGGCCACGCTCCAACAGCCTTCCCCGACTCTCCTCGTCCTCCCTAAACCGCTGAGCGCGGGCCGATTCTCGAAGGTCCAGCTCGACCAGGTGGAGACGCAACCGCTCCAACTCCTCTCTGAGGCCACGGTCAGGCTCCGCCAGGTTGGTCAGCTCCTCCGTCAATTGCGCGCGAGTAGCCCTGCAAACAGCCAGCTGCGCCGCCAGCGATACCTCTTGCTCCGCCAGGGAACTGTGCCTCTGCTGCGCCTCCAAAACCTGGGTCCGCAGGCGGCGCAGCTCCTCTTCGGACCGGGTCAACCGCTGGGTCAGCTCGCCGACCGCCTCCCTGCTCCGGCGCTCAGCCTCCGTCGACTGACTGGCCAGCGAGGACGCTCGAGCGGAGTAGGCTCGCGCCTCGTCAACCCGCGCGCGTTGCCCACGGTGTTGCTCCGTGGCCCACTCCATTTGCAGTCGGCCATCAGCCACCTGGGAACGCAGGCGGGCCAACTCGGCCTCCAGGCCCTCCAACCTGAAGGCTACCTGGATGTCACCATCATCCTCCGACGCGGAGACCTCGAATCCGGTTCCGAGCACGGTTCCATCGGGAAGAACCGCGCGTCGGTGGGGAGAGCCATCGAGCCACGCGGCGGCCGTCTCTCGCGAAGAGGCCAGGCAGACCTCGCCACAGAGCCTTGCTACCAAATCCAGCGCCGCCGGGTCACCGGTCAGAGCACTCCCCACGGGGCGACAGCCCGCGGGAATCTCGCGAGCCAATATCCCGGTGGGCACTGGCCAGCAGACCATCTCTGGTACTCCACTCGCCATGGCCAGAGCGAGACGTGCTTCCGCCTGATCCCCAACCAATGCTGTGGAGAGCTGTCTCAGAGCCGCCTCCACAGCTCGAGCGTCCGCCCTGGCCGTGGGTCGCACCGCCCCGCTCAGCTGGCGAAGATTTACCGCGCCCCGGGCTGCGGCTTCGGCTATGGGCCTGCCCCGTCGCCGTTCGGCCAGGATGGCCGCCTGGGCGGCCGCCTGGGCAGCGGAATCGCGTTCGGCCCCAACGGCCCGGGCGAGAACCTCCTCCGCGCTCCTCAGCACCTGAAGTGCTGCAGCTTCCGAGGCTATCGCGCGTTGAAGCTCGCCCTCCGCAGTCTCAGCGTCCGCGTGCACGGAAAGCGAGTTCGCCTGTGCCCCCAAAAGCGTCGAGCGGGCCTCGACCAAGCTCTCGGTCAGTCGGTCGACCAAAGGAGAGGTCTCATCCGCCATCTCCTCCCCTACCCGGATTCTGGACTCGAGCTCGGTCCGTTGACGGGCGAGCCCGGAGCTCTGGGTCTCCAAGCCAAGAAGCTGGGCGTCGGTACTAGCCACCTCGGCTTGGATGCGCCGCGTGGCAGACCCTATCTCAGCTAGCTGCTCGGTGAGCTCCTGGGCTCGGGCCCTGGCCCGTGTAGCCTCTTCCTGCTCCACCTGCATCTCGTTCACATCCCGACCGCCGATGGCCGAAAGGTCGGTGCCTACCTCCATCAGCTGAAGCTCGGCAGCCGCTCGGTCCTGGGCAGCCTGTTTGGCCCTCTCCATCCAGCGCTCACCAGCCATCTCAATCTGCTGGACGCGAAGAGCGGTCTGACCGAGCAGCCGCTCCTTTTCCAACCGGCTTTGCTGGATCTCCTGCAGCTTGCTTCGTTCGCGGAGGTAGTGCTGCTCGTAGTCGGCAAAAGCCTTGGCCGCCTCCTCGTGACGGCGCCGAGCTGACCCCAGCTGTTGAGTCAACCGACGCTCCTCCTGGAGGGCGGCCAGCCACGCGGCGCGCTCTAGACTTCCTCTGAGCTGGGTCAGCGTGTCCCGGAGACCGCTCGCCTCATTCGCGACTCTCGCCTGCAAACGGAGCTCTTCGATGCGAGGAAGTAGCTCGGCAAGACGACCGACTGTGCCTTCCAGCCAGCGGTCGAGATCCTCGGTCCGGGATCGACTGTCGTCGATCAAAACCTGAGCCCCGCGAACCCCCGCCGCCTCCTCCACCAGGTGCCGACGTTGTTGCGGAGACGCCCTGATGATCGACTCGATGTCGTTCTGCGCGATCACCGCATAGCCGGCCTGGGCCAGGCCGGTCGCATCTAAGAGCCGCCCCAGATCTCGTAGCCGAACCCGCTGTCCGTTTCTCCGAAACTCACTGGTGCCGTCGCGATACACCCGCCTGGTGAGCGCGACCTCCACATCCTCCACAGGCATCCGACCGTCCTCGTTGTCGAAGACGATGGTGACCTCTGCCATTCCCTGCGCCGCTCTCCGCTCCCCTCCGGAGAAGATCACCTGCTCCAGCCGCTGCCCACGAAGCTCTCGGGCGCTGGCACCGCCCAGCACCAGACGAATTGCGTCCACAAGGTTGGACTTACCACTGCCGTTGGGTCCCACCACAGCGGTGATCCCTTCTCCGAATTCCAGAGATGCCGGACTGGCGAAGCTCTTGAAGCCATGTACCTGGAGGCGACTTACCCTCATGGGTCGGGGGTAGCGGCTCTCCCGGAACGCCGCCTGCCCCCTCGGTGCCCGCGGTGGGTGCGTCGCCGGGCGACCGTTCCTTCCTCAGGCCCGCCCGTCAAGCCCTCAGGCGCGGCAGCCACCACCGTCTCCTCAGGGGCCGGAGGCGGTTCAACCGGTGCGGGCGCAGCCACCGAAGGTACGGTATT
Source organism: Candidatus Dormiibacterota bacterium (assembly GCA_027313505.1). GTDB lineage: Bacteria > Chloroflexota > Dormibacteria > Aeolococcales > Bog-877 > AG-12. Next base: position 1,951 of record DAHVDN010000003.1, on the reverse strand, counting down.
GCCCTCGGGAACACCGGCAGCAGACGACCTCGCCGGCCGACGACGACGACGCCTGGAAGCAGTTGATCCAGCGGAGGTCTCGCCAAGCTGTTCCGGAGGAGTCTGATCCGCCGCCAAGTCCGAAACAGCATTCTCGACAGCACCAGGCAGGGCCTCGGAAATGGCAGCCACGGAAGGCCGCGTGGTACGGCGCCGGCGACGCCGGGAGGCGGTTGGTCCAGCGGAGATCTGGCCAATCTGTTCCTGAGGAGGCTGATCCGTGCCCAAGGTCGGATCGGAATTCTCGGCGGCTCCAGGTTTGACCGCGGAGACGGCAGGAACAGACGACCTGGTCGTGCGACGTCGGCGGCGTCTGGCTGCAGGCAAGGGGGTTGGGGTCAGCGAGCTGTCATCAGGTTGAACTGTCGTGGGCACGACCTGACCCACCTGCAGCGAACTCACCCCGACTACGACCGCGGCGACCGGCAACGCCGCCGGTGGCGCCTCTCTCACCGATGATCGGTCGGTAGCAGCAGCCTCGAGTTGCGGGCTCTCCTTGGCCATCGGAGCCGTGGCTCCGGCCGAGGCGGTGCGTCGACGGCGCTTCTTGGACACCGGCGCCACCAACAGGTCGATCGCAGCCCGAGCGGCGGCCTGTTCGGCGGCCTGCTTGGTCCCCCCGATCCCTTCCCCGAGTTGGGGCTGGCCCTCTACGAAAACCTGCGAGCGGTACTGACGGGTCCGAGGGTCACCTGCCGCGATGGTAGTCCGGTACTGCGGCGGAGATCCAAAACGTTCCTGGGCGAGCGCCTGTAACCGTCCCTTGAAATTCGGGTCCGTCCAAGCGCTCAGGTCTCCGATCCGAGAGAGAAAAACTCTGCCTGCGCGCCGGTATCCCTGATCAAGAAATATGGCGCCAATCAGTGCCTCGAAGGCGTTGGCGTGAAGCGAGGTGAGCCGTCTCGCTCCGGACTTTGCGGCCCCTCTGCCAAGTCGGAGCGTCTCCCCCAGCTGTAGCTGCTCGCCCAAGCGGGCAAGCGCCACCGTGCTCACCAGGGACGACCGCATCTGGGTGAGTTGCCCCTCGTCATAGTTGGGAAAACGGCTGAAGAGGTATTCGCCTGCCACCAACTCCAACACCGCATCGCCCAGATACTCCAAGCGCTCGTTGTCCCGCCCCACGTCCCCGCGTTCATTGATCCACGAGGTATGGGTCATTGCCTCGCGAAGAAGCTCCCGGCGCTTGAATACCAGGCCAACCCTTGTCTGCAGCTGATCGAGCCTGGCCTCAGCCTCGCTCTCCTGCTGCACCAGCTCCTCAGCACTTGCCTTGGAACGCCGACGGCGAGGCGCTGGCGGCGCTGCCGACGTCAGCTGGCCAGGTCCAGATGCTCCTTCACGTAATCCCACGCCTGACCCACCGTCTGGATCTTCTCCGCGTCCTCGTCCGGGATCTCCATCCCGTAGGCCTCTTCGAATGCCATTATCAACTCCACCAGATCCAGCGAGTCCGCGTTCAGGTCCTCCACGAAGTTCGCCGCTGGAGTCACCTGGTCGAGCTCCACTCCGAGCTGTTCGACCACTATCCCCTGAAACCCTTCCCAGGTCGTGTCTGCCATCTCTACCCCTCGTGGGACGGCCGGTGGCCGTCTGATTTCCGCTAACTGACGCTGTTGGAGCGCCCGCAGCCAGGCTCTCTTCGGGCGGTTGCTGTGTAATATGACGTTCGCCGACGGAGGCGGACCCTCCCCGTGGCCCGATGCCGCTAAGCCGCTCGCCGGGCAATACGGTAAGGCCTCGAGCCCCCGCCGTGCGCTGGACCGCATGAGAGTCCGCACCCTCGGGCTCCATGATGTCCGTTGCCTGAACGGAGACGGGCTCTTCGGGCCCATCTGCGCCGACCAGGCGACGAACGAAGGATCTCATCGCCGCTCAACAGCAAGCAGGGGACGACGGTCGCTAAATTGGATCT
>DAHVDN010000039.1 GCA_027313505.1 Candidatus Dormiibacterota bacterium | reverse complement strand
CTCGCAGGTCTCGGGGACGAGCCGGGTGCTCCAGGCGTACTCGTGGGGGTCCTCCCGGAAGGGCACGAAGCACCGCCACGCCGAGAGGGCGGCGGGGACGACGAAGAGGTGCTCGGACCGGCGGGGTCGCCTGTGTCCGGGCCCCCATCAGGCTCGCCACTCGGCTGCACCCGGTACTGTAGCCAGACGGCGTGGACCCGTTGAAGTGCCGTGAAGTTGGTCGCGATCGCCAGGATCCACAGCACTATCGTCATCTGGTTGATCAACAGGCCGACCGCCGTGATGACGACCCGTTCGGGACGTGCGAACCAGCCCACGTCACAGGTAAAACCAAGCGACTGGGCGCGGGCGCGCACGTAGCTGACCAGGAGGCTCCCCAGCAGCGCGGCGACTATGAGGAAGACCTCCAGATCCCTGTGATCCCGGACCAGGAACAGATAGAGCAGACCAAGATAGACGGCCCCTTCCCCGTACCGGTCGGCGGTGGAGTCGAGGAAGGCGCCATAGCGGTGGATGCGGCCTGAGGCCCTGGCGACCGCACCGTCAAGGATGTCGAAGGACCCAGCCAGCAGCAGCACGAGGCCCGAGAGGAAAAGCTGATTCAGGGCGATCAGGCAGGCCGCGGAGATGGTTATGAGCAAACCCACCAGGGTGAGCACGTTCGGGCTTATCTTGACCAGCCGAGCGGAGGCTGCGAAGCGCTGGGCGCCCGCTCTAACCGATTTCTGCAGCAGTGTGCTGAACAACTGAATTCACCTCGGTGTGTGAGCGCGCCATGAGCGCTGACTGATAGACGCCTATGACCCGGTCTGCGACCAGCGGCCACGCGTAGCCTTCGGCGGATTTACGACCCGACTGGCCCATCTCAACTCTGGTCGCCGGGTGGTCCAGAAGAAACCCCAGTGCAGTCGCCATTGCGCCGCCGTCCCCCGGCGGAACCAGCAGCCCCTGCGTCCCCTCGGTGACGACCTGGCGGAAGCCGTCAATCGCTGTTGCCACAACAGGTGTGCCGGATGCCATGGCTTCCAGGAGGATCACTCCGAAGGACTCCTTACCGGTGTTGGGCGCGCAGTAGATGTCGGCTGCCGTGAAGTACCCAGGCTTGTCGGCCTCGGGGACGAATCCCGCGAAGTGGACATCGGGGATGCCCTCCTCCTCAACGCGGCGCTCATATCCGCGGCGGAGGCCTCCATCACCCACCACCACAAGCTGGCAGTCCGCCCGCACTCGGCGCAGCAGCTGATAGGCGTCGAGCAGGGTCGCGAGCCCCTTCCGCTCCTCCAGGCGTCCGAGAAAGAGGATGGTACGACGGGTGGGGTGGGAGATCCCTGGTGCCGGCGGAGCGTCGGGTCGAAAGCACAAGGGATCTATCCCATTGGGAATCACCGTGTAGTCAGCCGGGAAATAGCGCGCCACGAAGGTGCGCGCGGGCTCGGAAACGGCGATACAGGCCCGCAGGCGTTTGAATTGGCGGCGCAGGATCGGCCTGCCGTAGTAGTAACCCAGGTTCTGGCGCGCGTAGGCGTGAAACGTGCCTATGGCAACGCTGGTCTGATTAAGGCGCAACACGTCAACTGGAAGAGCGGGCATCAACGGCTCGTGAATGTGAACCACATCGAAGGCCTCCCGGGCCAACACTTCCCGGATTCTCCGGGAGAGGTGAAAGGACAGGGAGATCCTGGCGATGGAGCCGTTGGCCGGCACCGGTATCGGTCGACCGAGCGGGATAAGGCCCTCCACCTTCTCCCGCCGGGTGCCCCCTGAGGGCGCGAGGATTCTGACCTCCATGCCTCGTGACCGCAACTCGGACGAGAGGTGCCGCACGTGCTCTCCCACTCCCCCAGGGCGGCCGTAGTCATACGGGGAGACCATGGCTACCTTCATGGGACCGGCTCAGGCGTGAGGGGTGGAGATGGCAAGACCTCCATCTCCTCGGCTGCCATGGGAGGCCCGAATATCGGCTGCATGACGTGCCATTGGTCGGGGTGCGCGCGCAGCTCAGGCTCCAGCACCTGAAGGAGTTGGTGAGCCGCGGTCCGGAGACTGCTCTCCGGGTCTGGCCCCACCGTCACCTGAATGGGGGGGAAGGCCCGACAGAGATAGTTGTCATGGTTGTCCCTCACCAGGGCCACGGGGAGGATGGCAGCACCGGTGCGCGCCGCGATATCCACGGCGCCGAGCGGGATCGACGCCCTGCGCCCACAGAACGGAAGATCGACCCCGGTCCCAAGCAGGTCTCTATCGATCGCCATCACGACGACTCCTCTGTGGGAGAGGACCCGGTAGATCTGCCTAACCGCCGCGGCCCCGGAGCGATGCACCGCGACCTGGTCGCCGCGCCGCGCCGCATCGACGTTCAGGGGAATCACCTGACAGCCCACTCGGGACCGGGTCTCAACCAGCCAATTGAAGCAGCGGATGGGACGGACCTGCTCGGCCAGCAGGGCCAGTTTGGACCCCTTTGCCTCGAACTGGCCCTGAAGGGCTGCGATAGCAGCTTCCCAGGACCCGAGGTGGAGACTGACGATAATCACTCCCTGGCCAAGCTCCGAGGCGACATCCAGGTACTGGACATCGCGCATCCGAAGCCATGGGGTCCAGGCAGCCTGGGGTCGGTGGGCCATCTGCAGCACATCAATCCAGGCCTTGAGGAAGTTCCGCACGTTGCGACGGAGCAGGCCGCGCATCTCTCTTCGGCTGAGATCGGGCCGAATCACGATCAGGTTGGCTCGCAGCCCCTTCCAGTGGGCGGGCCATAAGGCGGTTAGCAGGGCCGCCAGGGGACCCGTGAACGCATATGCGGCGCGTCGATCCAGGGTCCTGAGTGCGGCCTCCGCAAGCCGGAGACCCAGGTAGGGAAGCCACGGTTCCTGGGGGTTCGGGACCGGGGCTGGAGCCGACCTGACCGTGAATGCGCGCCGGCCCGGGATACGGATCTTGACCTCGGTCACCGGAGACCAACCTCCGCGACCGGAGACACCAAATGGTGAAAGGCGAACCACTGGCTGGGATCGAGCCTGATCATCTTTTCGAAGGCGTCGGCGATCAGCTGAGTGAGCGCTGCCACCCGCTGCTCGGTGGACCCATCTGTTGGTAGTGGGAGCGGGGCCAGCAAGGCCGCCTGGTACCCACCCCCTGAGAGGCGGCGAACGTATCCGGGGATGACGCTTGCGCCGGTTCGAATCGCCAGTGTCGCCGGACCCGCAGGCAGCGTCACAGGTCTGCCCAGAAAGGTCACCCCAACACCGGACCCGGCCTTGTCAATGTCGGCCGCCAGGCAGAGTACGTCACCACGGCGTAGCGCCCGTAGCGCCTCACGTGCGCTGGACTGGCCACTCGGTATGACCTTGACTCCTAGTCTCTCCCGCGCTGACCGAACCTGGCGGTCCACCGCAGGCGGGCCGAACTGGTCCGCCACTGCGTGGACCGCACGGCCGCAGGTGGCGGTGACCGCGGCCCCCAAGTCCCAGTTTCCGAAGTGTGGGGTCACGACTATCACCGACCGCCCGAGAGCCAGCTCCCGACGCAACGGCTCGGCGGCAATGGCACCGTCGGTGGCCTTGACTCGAGCTAGCAATCGCTCCAGCACGAGGAAGTCGAGCACAGTGCGCGCATAGTTGCGGAACGCTCGCTTGGTCATCCGGACCGCGGCAGCACGGTCACCTCCAGTGAAGGCCAGGTAGTTTTCCGCGGCAATTGAGGCCCGCCGAGCCAGCAACCGATGGGCCATCAGCCCGCCGAGATCGGCCAGACCATATCGAACCGGCTCGGGGAGCCACTTGGTGATTGCAGTCGCCACCCTAAGGGCGAGTCCGAGGTGCTCTCCTCGCTGACGCCAGCCGGGAGCGGGCGGCCCGGACCGGTGCCGAAGCACCTCCCTTCCGGGCTCGCCCAACACGGCTCCCCCCCCACCTCTTACGGAATTCACTTCCACCTCAACCACAGCCAAGCTGCAGCCAGGAGCCGATCCGGCCCCTAAGCTTCGCTGTTGACCGCCACGCCGTCGAGCTCGACGGCGGAGTCAGACGTCAGGGCCGGAGTTCGTGGCTCTCCCTTGATCGGCGCCTCCGGGTCACTGATGCATTTGGCTCCAACCCGACCGTCGATGAAGAGCGCTGTCAGCTCATGAGCGCGTTCGTCGGAGACCTGGAAGGGGGGGGACTTCATGAAGTAGGAAGATGGGCCCTCCAACGCGCCCCCCAGCCCCCGATCCAACCCCAGCTTGCAGCACCGGACCGCATCGATCACGATCCCGGCGGAGTTCGGGGAGTCGTGAACCTCAAGCTTCATGTCCACGAGCAGAGGAACATCTCCGAAGGATCTGCCCTCCATTCTGATGTGCGCCCACTTGCGGTCCTTGAGCCAGGGCACGTAGTCGCTGGGTCCGATGTGGACATCCTCCGCCGCAACCTCATGCTGCATCTGGGAAAGCACCGAGTTGGTCTTGGAGATCTTCTTGCTGACCAGCCGCTCGCGCTCCAGCATGTTAAGAAAGTCAGTGTTGCCGCCGAAGTTCAGCTGATAGGTGTGCTCCAGCTTCACCCCTCGCTCCTGGAAGAGGCGAGTCAACACCCGGTGAATGATCGTTGAGCCCACCTGGGACTTGATGTCGTCTCCGATGATTGGCAGGCCCCGCTCCTCAAAGCGCTCACGCCAGTACTGCTCGCGCCCAATGAACACCGGCATGCAGTTGACCATGGCGCACCCCGCCTCGAGGATCTGCTCGGCGTACCACTTGGTGGCCATCTCCGAGCCCACCGGCAGGTAGTTGACCACGACATCTGTGCGTGTGTCCTTGAGGATCTTCACGATGTCGGCGGTCGGACCAGGGGCCTTCTGGATGACCTCGGACAGGTACTTACCAAGCCCGTCATGGGTCATGCCGCGATGCACGGGAACCCCCAGCTTGCCCACCTCAGCGAATTTGACGGTGTTGTTCTGGCCCCGCCAGATGGCCTCTCCCAGATCGTAGCCAACCTTCTCCTTATCTATGTCGAAGGCGGCTGAGAACTCGATGTCGCTGATGTGGTAGCCCCCAAGGTTGACGTGCATCAGCCCTGGAACGAACTCGTCGGGTTGGGCGTTGCGGTAGAACTCCACCCCCTGGATGAGCGAGGAGGCACAGTTGCCCACCCCGATGATCGCCACTCGTACCTTGTTGCTCATGAGATAACCTCCGGAAGCGAGTGCTCCCGGCTGGTGCGGGGGAGCGGTTGACTGACTGTCTCAGCCGAGCTCAGACGCGGCCCGGCATCGGTTCTTGAATCGGACCCACCCCCGAGCAGCTCGGCGAATCGAGCCAAGCTGGCGGCGATTGAGTCACGATCGAGTCTGCAAAGCACCTCCCTGCCCTCGCGCTTGGTCGTCACGATGCGGGCGCGGCGCAGGAGACGCAGGTGCCACGACATGCGAGGCTGGCTGATTCCCAAGAGCAGAGCTACATCGGAAACCCTGGCCTCTTTGACCTGCGCCAATCTCGACACGATTCGAAGTCTGGTCGGATTGCCCAAGCCTTCGAAGTAGACCGCAAGGTCCCAGTCGGGATATGCCGCGAGGGTGAGCGGGAGGCCATGCCTGTGAGGCCTGCCTGATTCCGATGCGACTGGTGGGTTCACTTAAAGGATTCTTTCATAAAGGGTGCGTTATGTATCCTAGCCGATGCTCCCACTGGAGTCAAGTCTCACAAAGAATCCCCACTCGAACCCACCGCGGGCTGCGCCCTCTCAACAACCTGCCCCCTCATGCCAACCCGCCCACCTGCCAGACCGCCTCCGGCAGCTTCGACCAGCTAAGAGTCATGTAGGGCCATTGAGTCTCGGAAGCTGGCTTCGTGGGCCAGGCGCCCGATGCTGACAAGGGAGCGCTGACACACCCACTTTCGCGAAGATGACTGTTGATGCTGGGAGCGATGCCCGACAGACGAGCCGCCGCCAACCACTACTCTGACCGATCCCCCTTCGCTCGGTTCGACGATCTCCGTACCGGTCGAGCTCTGCTGTTCCGAGATCCTTCACCCGGGGCCGTGGTCCTGACCGCGATGACGGTGGCCGAGGTGGTGCCCGTCCTCCAATCGGTGGAGGCGGCGGTCGCGCAAGGGTGCTGGGCTGTCGGGTTTGTCGCGTACGAGGCCGCAGCTGCCTTCGACCCAAAGCTGGAGACGCGCGCCTCTTATGCCACCGGTGCCCAAACCCACCTTCCCCTGGCCTGGTTCGGTTTGTTCACCGCCCCCCGGGCCGCCGAAGCATCGCGGCCAGTTGCGGCCGGCGACCGGCCGTACACCATGGCTCCTTGGCGAGCAGGGTCGGCCCGGGCTGATTACCAGCGCAATTTCGCAGTCGTCCGTAGCCACCTCGCGGCTGGCGACATCTACCAATGCAATCTCACGACCAGGATGGTGTCCAGCGCCAGTGGCGACCTGGAATCGCTTTACCGAGATCTTGCTCTGGCCCAAGGCGGCGCGCACAACGCCTATTTGGATACCGGGCGCTTCGTCATCGCCAGCGCCTCGCCAGAACTGTTCTTCGAATGGACCGCGGACCGCCTGATCACCAAGCCGATGAAGGGCACCGCCGCCAGGGGCCGGTGGTCGGCCGAGGATCTGAAGCAGGCGGCAGAGCTGGCCAACTCCGCCAAGGACCGGGCGGAAAACCTGATGATCGTCGACCTGCTCCGCAATGACCTGGGAAAGGTCGCCGAATGGGGCAGCGTCAAGGTTTCCTCACTATGTGACGTGGAGCGATATGAGACGGTCTGGCAGCTCACCTCCACGGTTACGGCGCAGCCCAGATCGGACACGAGACTATTGGACCTATTTCGGGCACTCTTCCCCTGCGCCTCGGTGACGGGAGCGCCAAAACGAAGTGCCATGTCTCTCATCGCGGAGCTGGAAGACAGCCCCAGAGGTGTCTATTGCGGTGCCGTGGGAATCGTCGCGCCACTGGGTGGATCCTTCCGGGCCCGGTTCAACGTGGCCATCCGGACGGTTCTCATCGACCGGTCGACGGGCCAAGCGCTTTACGGGACGGGAGGCGGAATCACCTGGGATTCAACCGCGAATTCCGAACATTCGGAATTGATGGCCAAGGCCGCCATCCTGCACCGCGTGGTGGAGGAGTTTTGCCTGGTCGAGACGCTGGGCTTCCGGCCCGGACGCGGTCTCCGCAATCGAGAGCGGCATCTGGCTCGGCTGGGGAACTCAGCCGGCTACTTCGGTTTCTCGTTTGACCTCAGTAAGATTCGTTCCCGGCTGAGGGATGCCCTGGCGGACCGGCGCCAACCGTGCCGCGTGCGCCTGGTGCTTTCCAGCTTCGGAGCCATTGAGGTCGAGCTGGCACCCATGCCGCCCTCGGAGCACCATCCGGTGATCTTGGCGGTCGACCCGGAACCGGTGGACTCCTCAAGCCTTTGGCTGTACCACAAAACCACCCGTCGAACGATCTACCAGGAGCGTGCCGGTCGTCACCCGGAGGCCGATGACGTGATCCTCATCAATGAGCGGGGCGAAGCCACGGAGGCCACGATCGCAAACCTGGCGGTCTCTTTGAATGGGAGGTGGTGGACGCCGCCGGTCGACTCGGGTTGCCTGCCTGGTATCCAACGAGCACGCCTCCTAGAGGCCGGGCTGCTCAGCGAGAGGGTGATCAGCCTCGCCGATCTGAATTCGGCAGAGGAGATCGCGCTGGTCAGTTCACTCCGGGGATGGCGTCGTGCCAGACTCTGGACCCCCCCGCAGGATATTGGCGGTCCAACAAGACCGTTCAGGAATGGAGAATAGGCTCGGCTGGTCGCTCGCGCATCGCCGACCGCAGGGCGAGGTCAGGCGCAGCAGCACCATGACGGTTTGGTCGCGGGGACCTCGGGCCGTTTACCTCCTGGGGCCAGCCCCCGTGCCAAACCGGTCGGTGCCGACGGCCAAGGCGATGGGCAAGGCGGCCGCTGTCAAAGACGCCCCTGGTCGTCGAGCTCCGAACTGGCGGACCAGGTACGGTCCGGACCGGCCGAGAATTCGAAAGAAATCGACTTCAACCCGGCCGGGGCGGAGCCGGTGACTGTAGGTCGGAGTTGTCGCTATCCAGCAACCGGCGGGCGGCCTCGACCACCGGCTGGTCCACGAACTCAGGCCCCACCACGAGAGAGCCCCCGCCCTCCGAGCTGGTGCGCGCGAACGACTCCACGATCCGGCGCGCCCGCTCCAAATCCGCACCCGTAGGGCGGAAGGCCCCGAGGACCACGGGCAGCTGCCGAGGGTGGATGCAGGCCTTGCCCTGGAACCCGAGCTCACAAGCCTCATGGGCCTCTGCCCGAAGTGCCTCATCGTCCGCCAAATCCAATCTGGCGCTGTCTATCGGCCGGGCCGCCCCAGCGAGTCTGCACGCCAGGACCAGCTGGGTCTTGGCGACTGAGAGTCCGGGATTCCCCAGAGAACGACGCATCCCGGTATCGAGCGAAAAATCCGCTGCCCCGAAGTTGAGGGTCCAAACGCGAGGGGATGCGGCGGCGATTTCTCTCGCAGCCGCCAGTCCGGCCGCAGTTTCCACGATGGGAAGGATCTGGATCCGACCGCGCCCCAGGTCGCGCTCCAACTCCATTTGGTCGAGCAGCCAGCTAAGGATTACCACCTCCTCGGCTGACTCCGTCTTGGGAAGAAGGACCCCGTCCAATCCCGCCCCCACGACCGATGTCAGGTCAGGGTAGGCATGCTCGGTGGCCATTGAATTGATGCGAACAAACGCCAGGGGTCTCTGGCTCGTTCGGTTGCGGAGAAGTTCCGCGGCTGCCCTGCGCGCCTCTGGCTTGGAAGTTGTCGCCACGGAGTCCTCCAGGTCCAGAATGGCCGCGTCAGCCTCCGAGGCCAGGGCCTTCAGCGCGTGGCGCTCGTGGTTCGCGGGAGCGAACAGCAGTGCCCGCAGGGGTTGGGACCGGAGCAGCCCTGTGAACTGCCCAGGGCCGACTTTGGTCATTCAGACCACCCCCCTAGCCCTTAGCTCGTCCACCTGATCCCCGAGGCCCAACTCCGTCAAGAGCTCCAAGGTGTGCTGCCCAAGTCGTGGGCCGGTGGTGTGCACGCGCCCTGGAGTCCGACTTAGGTGGGGAACCACGTTGACCAGGCGCATGGGCCCAAGCTCCGGGTCCGAAACGGTCACCAGCGACCCTCGATCGACTAGGCTCGGATCGGCCAGGACCTCCGGGATGTCCTGAACCGGCCCCACCGCAGCCTCCGCCTTCTCCATGGTAGTAATCACTTCCAAAGAGGTCCTAGTCGAGACCCACTCACCAATCAGGGAGTCGAGCTCGGCAACATTCTGCAATCGGACCGCGTTGTCCGAAAATTTGGGATCGTCTGCCAGCTCGGGTTTTCCGATGGCGTCGAACACCCGGCGGACCGTCGAGGGGGTGCTGGCGGAAAGAGCGACCCATCGTCCGTCTCCGCAGCGATAGACATTGCGCGGCGCCACATGAACGCTCCGACTCCCGGTGCGGGATCCGGGGATGCCGAGCTGTTGCCAGTCCAGCAACGACGGCTCGATCAGTCGCAAGATCGGATCACACAGGGACAGGTCAATCAATTGACCTCTGCCATCCGAGCGATCTCTGTGGTACAGGGCGAGCATCACCGCGAATGCCCCCATCAGGCCGGAAAACTGATCCGCCAACCCCATGTTGGGAAGGGTTGGTGGTCCATCCGCCTGGCCGTTCAGGTGGGCAAAGCCCGACCGCGCCTCGGCCAAGGTCCCGAACCCGGGGCGATGGGCCAGATCGCCCAGGCGCCCAAAGCCAGAGATCTCCAGCATCACCAGCCCTGGATTAAGCGCGCTCAGCGTCTCGAAACCCAAGCCCCACCGCTCCAGGGTCCCAGGACGGAAGTTCGCAATCACAACGTCCGCAGTCGGGACCAGCTTCTTCAGGATCTCGGCCCCCTCGGCGACCCGCAGGTCCAGGGTCAGGGATCTCTTGTTACGGCTGATCGACTTCCAGTAGAGCGAGGCCCCTCCCTTGCGTGTCCCCCACTTTCGCTGAGGATCGCCCTCCCCCGGCTTCTCTACCTTGATAACGTCGGCTCCGAACTCCGCAAGATAGCCCGCGGTGGCAGGGGCCGCCATCATGGTGGCAAGGTCGAGCACCCTGATGCCCGCCAGCGGCATCGCGTCAGCCTTGGTCATCTCGATCTCCTCCCGTGTCTACAGGGCCTCGATCAGTCCCCCTTCCACCCGGCCGATCCGCTTCCAGCTTGGGCAGGAAGCTGCGGCTCTGATCAAGGAATCTCTCCAGACTGACGAAGGTGGCGGCGTGACTGCTACCTCCACCTGCTAGGGCGCGCACCCGAGCTCCCAATAGGGCGATCGCCTCCTGATCGATTCCGGTTGGAATGCCGGATTGGCTGAGCGCGTAATTGAGGTCCTCGGTGGCCACGTTGCCCAGCGCCAGAGACTCGACCGGCATGGCGATGCCCGATCCGACTCCGCCGATGGCCCCGTCAAAGCTCCGGACCCCGGTTTCCAGAGCGGCGAAGGCATTGGCCAGGGCCAGCCCAGCCAGGCTATGCAGATGGAGCCCCACAGTGAGCTGGGGGTAACTCGCGCGGATGGCCTGGACGCGCTCTCGGACCAGGCTCGGCCAGGCCAGTCCGACACTGTCGGCCAGCCAGACCTCATCGACTCCAAAGTCCACGAGATGCGCCACCAGATCCAGTAGACGCGCCTCCGGCACAACTCCCTCGTAGGGGCAGATGAAGCCGATGGCGATGCTGGCCGAGACCTTGGCCCCGCCGCTTGTGGCCACCAACGCAATCTGCCCAATGTTGGCAAGCCCCTCGTCGACTGTCATGTTCGAGTTGAGTAGCTGGTAGGTGGGGCTGGCCGCGATGAGCGCTGCCAGCTTGGGGACGCCCGCATCCAGCGCCCGCTGCGCACCGTGGAGGTTCGGAACCAGAGCCCGGAGAAGGGCGCGGCGCGGCGCGGCCATAGCCCGGCGTGCCAGCTCATCGGCGTCAGCGAGGATCGGGATGACCTTAGGATGCACAAAGCCTGTTATCTCGATCTCCGCCACACCCGCAGCCTCCAAGGCGCCGAGGAGTTCCAGCTTGACCGTTGTGGGGAATCTGTCGAACGCAGCACCCTGGCCCACGGCCTGAAGTCCGTCACGCAGGAAGACATCGGAGATCAACACGCCAGGCTGTGGACCCGGCATGGATGGGTCGACCGCCCCTTTTGCGCTGGTAGTCACCACGAGCGCCTCCAGCTACCGTGTCCTAGGGTGAGTTGGCTCTGCCGCCGGTCGCCAGCAACCCTTTGCCTCACGCAGACGACTCCTGCGCCGATCCAGTGGGAAATGTTCGACCGGAGCCGGCCTCGGCCCGGCGCCGGAGCCGCTCATTGGAACTCGTCATATGGAATCTCCCACCTCCGGTGGAGGGGGCTGGGACCGCCGCGACGGCCCCAACCCCCGGAGATGGATGCGAATCGGAAGATCAGTAGTAGGAGTTCAGATCACTGGTGCTGACGGAGTACACAGAGTGCAGGGTGCCACTGCTGGTGAACTGCACGACCTGGAACGGAGTGAACACGTTGTGATACTGATTGAAGTCCTCGTTTCCGCTCGCTCCCTGGTAGTTGATCTTCTTGCCCTGCTTGAGCAGCTTCACGCAGCTCGGGTAGGTATAGCAAGCGGTGCCGGGAGGATCTGAAATCTTGGTGATGTAGGGGCGCCACACCACAGGGTTGGATGAGTGCGCCGCGGTCATTGCCAGCGCTGCGATCACCACGCCGTCATACATCGCCGGGGAGGCCGGCAGTGGCGTACGGGTGTTCCAAACCGCCTGGTAAGCGTTGAGGAAGGCCGTGTTGGCCGTGCTGTAAGGGGTGGTGCCCGCCATTCCAGTGAGGTATTTGGTGGCCTTGCTCAGCCCCATGGCATTCGCCAGCTGGATGCTGGCTCCGGTGTCGCCAGTGATGAATCGCACGTTGAGATGGCCCAGCTGCTGGACGTTCGCCCAGAGAGTGCTGGCAGTCTGGGGGTCAGCGTGGAAGAAGATGCACTGGGGGTTTCCCTGGAAGGCGACCTGGACCTCGCTGAGGTAGGAGGTCTGGCCGGCGACGATCTGTTGGTTGCTCAGCACGGTGCCGCCATGCCCCTTGAAGGCCGCCAACAGCGGAGGTACCTCAGCTTGGGCATTGGCATCGTTGGTGTAGATGAGGCTGGCCCGAGTGCAGCCAGTGTGAAGGGCGTAGTAGGCCTCACCAGTCAGCAGCACCGAGTCTGACGGGAAGACCCGATAGACATAGGGGAACTGCATCTTGTCCAAGAAGGTGGCCCCACCTTCCATGAAGTCCACGACGTGGTCAGTTTGAAAGCTCTTGTCCACCCCCTCAATCTCCAAGGAGCTTGGTCCAAAAACCACAACCGGGTTGGTGGTCAAGAGGGTCTGCAGAGCGGTGACCGCATCCACCGGGTCACCTGCGGTGTCCTCCAGGGTCGGGGAGAACTTGTGACCATCCACTCCGCCGTTGCTGTTGACCGCTTGAATTCCCGCCTTGATTCCGTGCAGGAACCACTGCCCGACGAACGCCTCAGCGCCAGTCATCGGCAACAGCTCGCCGACGCTTATTGTCCCCTTGGGGAAGGAGTTGGTGGTGGTTGTCGTGGTGCTGCCGCAGGCGGCAACCAAGACCGCCAGCAGGCTCAACCCCGCCAGCGCCACCTTGTTCATGCCAAGTTTCAAGTCCCTACCTCCAATGCCGAGTCTTTGTCAACTGCCGCGACCGCCGCCTCACCTGGTCAGCCGTCATTCAGAGCCATAGGCTCACCTCCCAATTCCCTTCGCCGGCCCCTCACACCTTTGCGGCATCGCCGCCGCCGAGGAAGATCGAGCTCAGGTCCTCTTTGGCAACCTCGGTCGCCGGGCCGTCGAGCCGATTCCTGCCGGCGACGAGCACGTAGGTCCAGTCCGAGTGGCTCACTGCCAGGTCGACGTTCTGCTCCACCACAAGCACGGCGGTGCCGGCCTCAGCAATCTTGCGGACCTGCTTCCAGACGACCGTGGTGTACGCGGGGGACAACCCCGCCGTTGGCTCGTCAAGCAGGATCACCCTGGGGCTGAGCATCAAAGCGCGCGCCATTCCCAGCATGTTGCGCTGCCCCCCGCTGAGGACCCCTGCCTTGCCCTTGCGCGCCGCGAGGAGGTCGGGGAAGATGGACAGCACCTCCTCAATCCGCTCGTTCATCCCAGCTCGACGGGTGAAGGCCCCCATCTCGAGGTTCTCGACAACCGACATCGAAGGGAAGACGTTGTTGACCTGCGGCACATATGCCATCCCGCTGTTGGCTATGCGGTGGGGGGGAAGGCTGGTGACATCCAGACCGTCCACCACCACCTTCCCGTCCACCTTTCGGAGCAATCCGAAGACACTCTTGAGGAAGGTCGACTTTCCGGCCCCATTGGGACCGACGATGCTGACCACCTGTCCCACCTCAGCTCGAGCTGAGATCCCCTGAACGATCGGGACCTTGCCGTATCCGGCGGTGACTCCCTCAGCCCGCAGCACGCTCATCGAGCCCTCCTCCCAGGTAGGCGCGCACCACCTCCGGGTTTTGCCGCAGCTCTGACATCCTCCCCTCGGCGAGAGTGCGACCGAAGGCCATCACCACCACTCGGTCACAGATCCGCTCTACGACATCCAGGTTGTGCTCGACCAGCAAAAAGGTGATTCCCAACTCATCGCGCAAGCGGCGGATGTGGCTGTCCAACCGGGCGATCAGGGCAGGGTTGATCCCTGCCATGGGCTCATCCAACAACATGAACTTCGGTTGTGCCATCACCGCGCGGGCGAGTTCCAGCAGCCGTTTCTCCCCACCGCTCAGATTGGCGGCGTACTCGTCCCGCAGGGACAGCAGCCCGAAGGTCTCGAGCACCTCAACGGCCCGGTCGACCAGCATCCGGTCTTCCCCGCGACCAACCGATGGACGGAACAGTACATTCAAAAGGTTCTCGCCCTTCTGGTTGGGCGGTGGCACCAGCAGGTTCTCCATCACCGTCAGCCGACCGAATTCTCGGGAAACCTGATAGGTGCGCAGCAGCCCCAGACGGGCAACCTTGAAGGCGGCCATCCGGCTGATGTCGTGGCCGTCGAAATGGATTGAGCCTGATTGATTCCGCAAGGCGCCGCCGATGAGGCCGACCACCGTGCTCTTGCCAGCGCCATTGGGCCCGATGAGGGCGCTGATGGACCCACGGGCGATGTCAAAGCTGCAGTCGTCCACAGCCTTAAACCCCCCGAAGGAGTGGCTCAAATGTTCCACCTGCAGGAGAGCGTCAGTGTCAGGCACTCTCCACCTCCGCGGCCGGCGGCTTGCCCGGACGCAAGGGCAGCTGGTAGAGCCGTCGCCTGGCCTCGGGGATTATTCCCTGAGGCCGGACCCACAAGACCACGATAAGGGAGGCTCCGATCAACATGTTTCGCACCGTCGGAATGAGGGTCGGGTCGGCCTGGATCGGGGGGATGTAGCGAGTCGCCTCGTTGATCAGGACCGCTACCACGAAGGACCCGACCACCCCGCCCCAGTTGTTCCCGGTTCCCCCGACGATCATCGCGGCGAAGACGACGAATGTCTCACCCGACGTCCAGCCAGCCGGGCTGAAGGCACCGATGAAGCCCATTAGAAGCGCTCCCCCGACACCAGCCAGCACCGCGCCCATGGACATCGCGATGAGCCGGACGCGCACCGTGTCCTTGCCAAAGGTGTCGGCTGCGTCCTGGTCGTCGCGGGTGGCCCTCATCGTCCGCCCCAGAGGGGAGTTGAGTATCCGCTGGGCTATGAACCAGCAGACCACCATCACCACCCCCGAGACCAGCACCCAGAGATAGGTGAACTGATTGGAGTTCAGAGGCAGGATCTGGCTGAAGGGCTGAGTGAGGCCGGCGAGCCCATCGAAGCCGTCGAAGAGCGGAGTGAAGTTGCTCACAAGACCGTAGATCACGGTGCCGGCAGCCAGGGTGACGATTGCCATGTAGTCGCTGCGCAGCCGGTTGATCGCGATCAGCCCGATGATCAGCCCGAGTATCCCCGCGGCGGCGGCGCCAGCGAGCAGAGCGATCGGGAAGGGCCAGTTCAGCCCCAAGATCCATTCAAATCCCGTCTGTTTGGAGCCGGGTCCCAGCGCAAACACCCCTGCGAAATAGGCTCCGCAGGCGACGAAGGTGATGAAGGTGAAATCGAGCACCCCGGCGTAGCCAAACTGGATATTCAGCCCCCAGGTGAAGATGTTGTAGATGAAGAAGAACACCATCAAAGTCGCAAGGTAGGGAAGAATCAATCCCATGGTCAGGCTCTCCCCCTTGAGGTGATCAGCCCCTGAGGTCGCAGCAACAGGACTACGATCAGGGCCACAAACGCAATGTCATCCTTGTAGGCGGAACTCACCACCACGGCCGACACTTCGGTGATGATCCCGAGTACCAGCGCTCCCAGCATGGCCCCGTAGGGGTGACCGATTCCGCCGAGAATTACTGCCGCAAAGATCACGAAAAGAAAGCTGTCGGCACTCGTGGGCCCGAAACTGACCGTGGTTACGGTCAGGGCAATGCCGGCGAGCCCGGCCAGGCAGCCGGTAATGAACCAAGTCCACATCGTGATCCGATCGGTGTTGATCCCGCTAACCTGGGCCAGATCCCGGTTGTCGGACATAGCCCTCATGGCCTTGCCCAACACCGTTCTGGTCAGCATGAAGTGAATCCCCAGCATCAGGACCACCGCCAGACCCATGATGAGCAGCTGTGTCGGTGTCAGCGAGAAGGGACCTAGGGTGAGCGGTGTCCCCACCGACAGGTTGTAGGTCTCAAAACCTGGACCCCAAATGGCTTCGATCACGTTGCTGACGATCAGCGAAAGACCGAAGGTCACGATCAGCAGGTAGAAAAGGGGCGCTTGGCGGTCCACGAAGTGCTTGAAGATCGTGCGGGCCACGCCCACCGCAATTACACCCATCAGAACGCAGGCCACCGCTGCGGCGAGGATGAAGTTCAGGTGCGCTTTGACGCTCAGGGTCCAGGTCAGATAGGCGGCCAACATGAGGAAGGTGCCGTACGCAAAGTTGATGTAGTTGGTGACGCCGAACTGGAGCGTCAGCCCCACCGAGGCGACCGCCAGCACCGAGGCAGTCACCAAGCCAAAACCGACCGATTGAAGGATCAGACCCATGGCGGGAGGTTCCTTGTGAGCTGAACCGGCAGAAGGACCGGAAACGATCTACCCTCGGCAGCCCCCCTGCAGATCACAGGTGAATCCTCCTTCCAGCGATCCTGGCGCATCCACAGCTCGGGAACTGGGGGACGGCCCACGGAGACTCAGCGTGGGCCGGCGTCATCCCAGATCCGCCAGCGCTGGCCTGAGCTTCTTGACGCCGGCGCGGACGTGGGGAACAGAAAGCGCGCCGCCCGGCTTGTCCGTCAGCGCCTTGAGCAGGAACGCGCCCTCATGCTGCACGTGGGCGCGCATCGCCCGTTCGGCCGCAATCGGCCTTCCTTCCAGGATCGCCTCGGCAACCCTCCGGTGCTCCTGGCGGGCTGAGTCCTGGCGTTCGCGACTCTCAACTGCGGTGGCCAGCCGATATCGGACTATGTGGTCGTGGAGCTTCTCCAGCAGATCCGCTGCCCGCCGGTTGTCAGCGATCTCGGTGATCCGTCCATGGAATCGCTCACCCAGGGTGATCACCGATCCCGGATGGTCGGCAAGGCGATCTGCCTCGTCGAGGATCGAGGTCAACTCCCGAGCGTTGTGCATGGTGGCCCGACTCGCCGCCTCGCGGGCGGCCAAGGATTCCAGGGCCATCCGGACCGCGTACAACTCGCGCACATCTCGTGCGTCAACTCCAGCCACCACCAGGCCGCCGTTGGGCAGCCGCTTCACGAAACCATCTGCCTCAAGCGCCCGCAGCGCCTCGCGCACGGGGGTGCGGCTTACGGATAGGTGCAGAGCCAACTCTGGCTCCAGCAACCTGGTGGAGGGCGCTAGCTCGTGGTTCACGACCGCTTCCCTGAGAAGCCGATATACGACCTGGGCCGCCGACTCGCGCCGGACCAGTGGCCCCGAAACCCAGTCTCCCGGATGACCGCCAGCCATTCCCCCTCCCTAGAACCCTTCGACTGCTGACCGTGACGGGGGCAAGGCCGCGGCGCGGCGCTCGCTCCATTTATGGCGTGCATGTATACCACAACACATGCACACCTGTGGGGACCACGGGGGGTCGTCGACGCTTCCGCGGCCAGTGGTGAGATCGGGCAGGGCGCGATTGGCCGGTGTAGCTCCCGGTTGGGAGAGGGGGAGCCGGAAGGGTACCAAGCGGCAGTCGGTGCGGCTGCTAGTTGGGCCCTTCGTCCGCAACCGGCTGGACCGCCGTCTCAGCCCGCTAAGCGCAGCTTCTGACGGCTGCTTCGAGCTCCTTCAGTTCGTCCGCTGAGTCGGCCAGGAGCGCCCTCGCGGCAGCGACTGCTGGCTCTCCGTCGGCACGCGCGGCGACGGCCCTCTCCATGGCCCTCGTGACGCTCCGCTCCAGACCGACCAGAACCGCACCGAACTCCCCGGTCCACTTGGCACCGAGTAGCTTGAGGCGCTCCGCCACATCGTGCCGGACCCGCCCACAGTGGCGATCCACCAACTCCGCTCCCTGGAGAACGGCATCCCGCCTAGCCACCTTCGCGCCCCACCTACCGGGCACCAAACCCCTTACGGCCGACGAGACAAGACTGAGTGCCAACTGCTGGCTGGCGGCGAGCACCAGTCGCTCACTCCGAGACTCCAGATCCGTTGGCAACGAGAGCTCGGACAGGTCAAGGCCGAACAACTCGCCGACCGATTCGCGCGCCACTCGGATCAGCTGGTTGGTGCGGGAGGAGTGGCGATCCGCCACGGTGTGAATCGCCGGGTCTAGCTCCAGTTCCAGCTGGTCCATCCAAATTTCGACCAGCCGCTGAATCTCCTCGCCGAGCCTCTTATCGAGCCTCCCTCGCAGGTCGCCGGAGTGGCGGGCGATCTCGACATCAACGACCTCCTTCAACCGCCTCTCCCCGGACTCGCGAAATCGTCCGATCGAAGGGTCTACCGTGTCGGCCATGAGGCGACGAAAGTCTCCCGCCAGAACCTCCTCGACCTCGATCCGCTGGCGGCCGACCTCCTCGAGCCGACTTCGGAGCAGCTCCAGCCTGGCATCCAACTCCTCCCCTGGGAGTCGCAGGGCAGCAAGCCGCAACTGGTGTGCCTGCTGCTCCCGCTTCAGGTACAGGCCGGCGACGGCGACGGCTCGCTCGATTAGGAACCGCCCGCGGTCGTCAACCAGGAATCGCTCCATCGCGGCTCGGAATTCTTGGAATCCTTCGTCTCTGAGTCGGGCCGAAATGGGAAACACGGTGACACCTTCCGCGGCTCGGGCAGAGCTCAACGCCCGGCGCACGAAAGCCACCGACTGGGCCAGCTCCTCTGGGGTGAGTAGATCGGCCTTGTTGAGACAGAAGACGACCCGGCTCACCTGAGGCCCGGCGGATGCCAGAAAGTCCAGCTCTGCCTGACTGGCCGGGCTGTCGATCGAGAGCACGAAGACGGCGGCGTCGGCCTGGCTCAACTCCTCGTACGCAGCCCTGGTGTTGTGGGCGTGGATCGAGCCAATGCCCGGTGTGTCGATGAGAATGACCCCGCTGCGAAGAATCGGAGCTGGGTACCGGATAAGAGCTCTCGCCACCCCCCTTTGGTTGCCGGGGTTGCCGGTTTCCGTTGCGTACTCCAGCAGCTCTTCGAAACCCACCTCGACCAGGCGGCCATCTTCGAACTCGACCAAAAGTTGCGGATCGTCGCCGTACTCCACCCAGAGCGAGGTCGACGTCGTGGGAATCACACCTACGGGCATGACGTCGGCATCCAGCAGCGCGTTGATCAGGGTGCTCTTTCCGCGCTTGAACTCGCCGAGGATGGCCAGCGTCAGCCTACCTTCGGTCAGACGGGTGAATGATCCCTTGAGGGCGGCCGTTGCCGCATCGTCTCCGCGGCCATCAGACAGCTCGGCCAGACGTTTCAGAATCCGGACCAACTCCAGGCGTTGACGGCCCCACTCGCGCAGTGGCGCGGGCTCCGAAAAGAGCATCAGCTGATCACGGCTGGGTTGGCCCTTGACGGCGGATACCGCCGCCTCCGATCGCGTTTGATCAGCACCCGACTCACAGCTACCCCTGGGTGTGCAGAAAATCCCAGTAGAAGCCATCATCCGGACCGGTCCGGCGGCAGCGGGCCCCATCGCTCCTCCGACTGTAGCAGACCTCTGAGAAGTGGCCGCCTGTGGCCGGGAATCAGTTGGCTTCTTGGCTGGGCGCGCGCATTCCGACAGCGGCCAGGACCGCCAACAGCATCCAGACCGCAGCGTAGGCGAAGCCGACTGTCGGTGAGGCCGCGACGTAGAGCACTCCGACGACGGTCGATGAAGCGAAGTCACCAGTCGCCTGGGTCGCCCCGAGGAGTCCGAAGCCACTCCCTCTCAGGTGGTCGGGAAGGAGCCTGGCGAATAGGGTCGACTCGGCAGTCTCCGCCAGCCCGATGCCACTTCCCGCAAGGGCAAAGGCCAAAAGCAGCTCCAGCGGAGAGTGAAGGTTGAGCGAGAAGCCCAAATAGGCGAGGCAGTAGAGGGCAGCTCCGGTTCCGAATACCACCCTGGGGTTGGAGCGATCGAGCCAGTGCCCTCCGAGGAAGGCGACCACCGCGCCGATCAGGTTATGTCCGCTGTAAAGGAGGATCGCCAGCAGGGTCGCGAGGGCTAGGGTGGTGGGGCCGCTGTGGAGCAGCTGAGTGGCTCTGAGGATGAGGAGCGTCGTGGCCACGTTCCCCAGCTCGAACAGGGCGATTGGGATGAGCGCCCTGATCACCCCAGCATCCCTCATGGCCCCGAGCTGCAAACCCCAGGTCCGCGGGACCATGCTGACGCCATGGCGGCGCGACTCCCGAGCCGCAACGGATATGGCGGCCGCCGCCAGCAGCCCCGGCAGGAAGGCGAAGTAAATTGCGGGACGTATCCCGACCCAGACGACCAGCCCTGCTGCCAACAGCGGCCCGACCACCGCGCCCAAGTTGTCTCCGGCCCGCTCCAGTCCGAAGGCGCGCCCAAATCCCTCGCTCGGGGCCAGCGATGCCAACAGGGTGTCTCGCGCGGGTGACCGGACCCCACGGGAGGTCCACGCGAATGCCCGCAGGACCCCGACCTGCCATGTGGCCATGCACAGCCCGATGGCCCCGGTCGCCAGCGCTGTTCCCAAGTAGCCGCCGCTGGCGAGCCGGCCCCGGCGACTGGCATCGTTGGACCACGGCCCCGATACCAGCTTTGCGACTCCGGTCAGAGCGTCGCTGACTCCCTCGATCAGACCGAGTGAAGCGGCGCTGGCGTGCAGGGTGGAGATTAGAAAAGTTGGGAGGAGCGCTGTCGCGATCTCATGGCCGGAGTCTGAGAAGAAGCTGGTGAGCCCTACGCTGGCCACCCCGCGGGTGAGCCACCGGGGAGCTGGCGGACCGTCGTTTCGGCCCCAAGGCCCTCCAGCGGGAGCGGACTGGTCTTCGGGAGTGGGGTCCAATCCGGCGACTCCTTCAAACTGCCAGCGGCTCTGGGATCCTCCGCGTCGGTCAGGCCACTAGCACCACGAGCTTACCGGTGGCCTGGCCAGATTCCAACTTCAAGAACGCCTCGCCCGCCTGGGCAAGCGGAACTGCGGAGTCGATTAGCGGCCGCACCCCCGACGCGGCCACCATGGCGAGCAACTCCCGAAACTCGGCCCGTGTCCCCATCATCGAACCGAGGACCCGGAGCTGCCTCCAGAAGACCCTTCGCAGGTCCGCTGGAGGTTCTGCCCCTGCGGTCGCTCCGGCAACCACGATAGCTCCACCCCGTCTGAGCGCTCGAAGGCTGGTCGACCATGTGGCCTCCCCAACTGACTCGATCACAACGTCCACACCCTCTCCGTCGGTCAGGGCCAGGATCTCAGAGACCGCCTCGCGGCCGGTCGCAACTGTGTGGTGAACCCCGCGACGGAGGGCGGCATCGCGCTTCTCCTGGCTTCGGCTGGACACCAGCACCCGGAGCCCAGCGGCGAGGGCCAACCGCTCTGCGGCCGTCGAGAGACCCCCGCCAGCCCCTTGAATCAGGACAGTCCCTCCTGGTCGAAGAGCGCCCTTGGTGAACAGCATCCTGTAGGCGGTGAGATAGGCAGTGGGCAGGCAGGCGGCTTCCTCAATCGTCAGCGAATGGGGAATGGTGAATAGGTTCTTGGCCGGAATTAGGCAGTACTGGGCCAGCGTTCCCTCATAGGGCCCCTCGGTCAAGAGGGCGAAACGTCGACATAGGGTTTCATCCGGACCGAGGCAGGCGTCGCAGCTGCCACAGGTGATGACGGCGTGGGCGACCACCTCGGTCCCGACGGGGTAGTTCTCCGGCGTGTCGGGGCCGTACTTGTCGACACGGCCGGCGACGTCGCATCCCAAGGTTCTGGGGAACGAAGCGGGGGCAACCCCAACCCCGCGCAGTGTCCAGAGGTCGTGATGATTCAGAGCTGCTGCACCGACCGCTAGGCGGACGAATCCCCGCCCAGGCTCGGGAGCTTCCCTCTCCCCTACCTCCAACTTTGAGAGCGGCTGATTGGCGTCGGTACCGGTCGCGTATGCCGCGAGCAAGTGGACTCACCTCCGGAATGATGGTTAGCTGGTGCAGGGCAGGGAGGTTGGGAGCGATCCTAGTCGGCCAGTTTATGCTCGCCCGGTGTTCCCGACGATTGGGGCTGCTTCCGGCAAGAGCAGGCCGGCCTCCTCCAATCTCATCAGTCACTGGACCTGTGGCAGCCGGCCCGGTACCATGCAATGCATGGTTCCCGGCGACGATACCATGTGGCTGACCCAGCTGAGGAGGGGAGCCCTTGAGCACTGTGTACTCGCCTTGCTCCAGCGTCGAGAGCGGTACGGCTTCGAGCTGGCCCGGACCCTCGCCGACACCGGTGGGCTGCTGGCGGGCGAGGGAACTATCTATCCCCTGCTGGCACGGCTACGCCGCAACGGGCTGGTCGAGACCTCCTGGAGGGAGTCCGTCGAGGGCCCCCCGCGGCGCTATTACAGACTGACCGAACTGGGGGAGCTCACCCTCGGCGGATTCGTTCAGCACTGGAAGAAGTTCCGCGACGGCGTGGACGCAATCCTGGAGGGAGGGTAGTCGTAGTGCCAGCCAAGACAGACGCTGATCGGCTGATAGGAGCCTACCTCGGAGAGCTGCGCAGTGAGCTCCGCTCGGTCCGCCAGCCTCGGCGACGCCAAATCCTGGAGGCGGTTACGACTCACATCGAAGAGGCTCGGGCGACCTTGAATGCGGACGACGAGGTGTCGATTCGCCCAATGCTGGAGCGGGTCGGAGACCCCGCCAACATCGCCGCCGAGGCTGCCGACGACGAGCCCCAGCGGAGGCGTCAATGGGGCGACATGCTGGTGCCGTGGCTCCTGCTGCTGGGTGGCTTCATCTATTTCATCGGCTGGTTCATCGGGCTCGGGCTCATATGGGCGTCCCCGACCTGGCGGCTCCGGGACAAAATCGTCGGCACCCTGGTCTGGCCCGGGGGTCTGGCCGGGCTCGTCTACCTGAGCTCCGCGTGGGTGGGGACGACCAGCTGTGGAGGGATCGCCCCGATCGGACAGCGGCCGGTCATCCATTGCGTCACCCACGGATTCAGCGTCCCGCCCGCGCTGGGCATCCCCTTGGTGGTCCTACTCCTGGTAGCTCCCTTCGCGGTGGTGATCCACCTGGAGCGGGTGCGCCGAGGACTTTGAGGACCCGGGAGACCCCCGAAGCGCAGTGAGGCGGGAGCACCGTCTCTGGCCAGCCGCACTGGCGGGCCGACGACCGAAGGTATCCCAAGGCGTGTGCGCCACGGTGATGCCTGATCTATGCTGACCGGACAGTGGCCGTCAACCAGAGCGCCCCACGTCCGGCAAGACGTGACCGACACTCCTATGAGGGAATGCCGTCGGTCAGTCCCATCATCATCGAGTCGCTCCGGGCGAGGATGGACCGTGTCTCTCGCAGGATGGCGATCGAGATGGCGCGGACGATACCGGTGGCAGACGGTGTCGACGGCGGCTCCGCGTTCGGGAGCGAGGTGTTGGCAGCATGCCGGGAGGGGGTGGGGACACTCCTATCCCTCTGGGGTGAGTCCCGGCCTCCATCTCACTTCGAGCTCCAGCAGCTCTCGAGGATGGGGGGGCGACTGGCCAGCACCGGTGTCCCTCTGGATGCCATCCTGCGGGCCTACAGGGTGGCGGCGCTGGTCATCTGGCAACATGTGATCGAGGTGGTGAGAATCCATCCCGAGATTGAGGCTCAATCGGTGCTGACTGCGGTGGGGCCCCTCTTCGACTATCTGGATGCGATCAGCGTGGCGGTGAGCACCAGCTACCTGGAGACCAGGGAACGCACCCGCCGCGAGCAGGACCGCCAGTACGACCAGTTCTTTGCCGAGGTCCTTCAGGGCACAGCCGACCATGAGATGGTGGCGAAGGCAGCGGCCGGAGGCACCATCTTGGACTTCCCCTATCAGGTAGTGGTGGCGTCCGCGGATGACACCTCCGCGGAGGCGACGATCGCTACCGCCTGGATGGTGGTGGGAGCCCAGGTCGCCCTCTATCAATCGAATGTCGTCGCTCTCGTCCCCGCCCAGGTCAAGATCGGGACCTTACAACGGTTGCTGCGCGTGGCCGTGGGCACCGATGTGATTCCCTGGGACCTCGCTCGGGGTCCAACGGCTCAGGGAATGCCGGATGTGCCAGCTGCGGTCAGGGCGGCCAAGGACGCTCTGGTGGTGGGGCAGATTCTGATGCCGGAGAACCACCTCCACGATGCACGCAAGCTCCATCCTTATCTCGGCTGGCTGCACGACCTGGTCGGCCTGCAGGGATTTGTGGAGGCCACCCTCGGCGCCATCCTGGCCCGTGAGCGAGTCAGAAACACGCCCCTGATCGACACCCTGGACGCGGTGCTGGCGCAGGGTGGCCTTAGCGAGGCAGCTCGCGCACTCGGAATTCACCGCCACACCCTCCTCTACCGCCTGGAACGGATAGAAAAGCTGGTGGGGCCCTGGGATCACCCGGATGACCGCCTGCGGCTGGAGCTGGCACTGCGGGGCTACAGATTGCTGAGAGCGCTGTCTGAGCAGTCCCCAAAACGGACGGCTTCTCTTTCGGGAATCGCCTGACAAATCCCCGGCGACCGCGGGCGCAACCCTCTAGGCGACCACCGCGCCAGGCCGCTTGGTCAGGGTAATTCCCGGCAGGGCATACTTTGAGGTATGCATCTGACCCGGGCCGGGGAGACCGCATCATCGCGAGGTGGCGATCCTCTGACCGGTATCGGCCTCCTCGGCGCCGCCGACGTGGCCAGCTTCCTGGCGGTGCGACGACAGCCCTTTACATCCTCAAAGGGCCGTACCCGCGGCGCGTTGGCGATTCTGGCCCTGTGGCTGGCACTTGCCGCCACAAGTCGGATGGCCACAGTCCGCCCCGGTCGAAGCGGAGTCCGGATCAGCTCCAGGGCGCTGGGTCTACTTTGTGGTCTGGCCAACGTGGCCCTTTTCGTGGTGCACCTCAGGATTCAGAAAGGAAGGCTGCGCTCGGTCCCAGGAGGATTCCTGGGAGCCGCAGCCCTGGTGTGTGCAGTGCACCAGAAGGACAATCCCTGAATCCCTCTCCCACGAGAGCTACCCGCACGGGGAGTCGAACCCCGGTTACCACCTTGAAAGGGTGGTGTCCTGACCGCTAGACGATGCGGGCTAGGGTTGGAGCGACGCCTATACTCGCAGGAATGGCCGCGAGGCCGACAGCGTTCATATTGACGGCTGGATGGAAGATGCCCATAAGAAGATCCCCGGAGAACGAGGAGAACCCTGACGACCCGGCGATGGTGGCCAGGCGCTACAGCAGGTTGGGGACCACCGGGGTGACTGTCAGCAGCGACTCCCGCGCGGAGGTGACCTCTCCGAGGTCACCTCTCGAAGGCTGGGTGGTCGCCGTAGCGCTACTCCTCGCGAGCTGTCTCTCGATGGGGATTTACCTGGTAGTTCTGCACCATTGAGCCTGGTCGCTGGTGACCCGCTCCCGGGGCTGCGGCGGCTACGGTTCGCCCCGTCTCCCACAGGGCAGCTGCACATCGGCAACGTGCGGACTGCCCTACTCAGCTACTGCCTCACCGGCACTGAAGGTCGGTTCCTCATTCGAATCGAGGACACCGACCGCGAACGCTACATACCTGAGGCGGTGTCGGGATACCTCGGCACCCTGGCCTGGCTCGGACTGCATTGGGACGAAGGCCCCGACATCGGTGGGCCCTGCGCTCCCTACACCGAATCCGAGAGGTTGGAGTACTACGCCGAGGTGGCGTCTCAACTGCTGGATGTGGGAGCGGCCTACAGGTGCTTTTGCTCAAAGGAGCGGCTGGAGGAGCTGAGAGCGGCACAGAAGGCGGCTGGCCAACCCACTCGGTACGACCGGCGCTGCTGGCGGATGACGGCCTCGGAGGTTGAAAAGGAGGTCGATCAGGGAGCCGAGCAGGTGATCCGGCTGCTGATGCCTGAAGGAAAGAGCAGCTGGAAAGACCTGGTTCTAGGACCACAGGAGTTTCAGAACGCGGAGATCGATGACCAGGTGCTGATCAAATCAGACGGCTTCCCCACCTACCACCTGGCCCAAGTGGTGGACGACCACATGATGGGAATCACCCACGTGATCCGCGGGGTTGAGTGGGTGCCGTCGACCCCCAAGCACCTGGCGGTCTACTCAGCATTGGGTTGGGCGCCTCCGCACTTCGCTCATGTCCCGTTGGTTCTCGGCGCGGATCACAAGCGGCTCGCCAAACGCCACGGGTCAGGCGCCGTCGCCGACTACAGAGCGATGGGCTATCTACCGGAGGCTCTGGCCAACCTGATCGCTTTTCTCGGCTGGTCGCCCGGCACCGAGGAGGAGATATTCACCCTCTCTGAGCTGCGCACCCGCATGAGCTTTGACCGGCTCCAGGCCAGTCCAGCTGTGTTCGACCAGCAGCGGCTTGATCACCTGAATGGCGTCTGGATCAGACGGATACCGGCTGCGGATCTCGCTTCCCGTCTCCGAGAGTTCCTGCCGGAGGCCGATGATCCGCAATTGGCACAGATCGCAGCGATGGTCCAGGAGCGCATCCACCGTCTCGACGAGGTCCCCGACCTGGTGCGGTTCGCCTTCGCAAACCCTCACCCGAAAAGCGAGGAGCTTACCGGGAAGCTGGATCCCCACATCGCCCAGGAGTTCCTAGAACGTGCCAGCGCGCTGCTAGATAAGGGAACTGGATACCTGATGGAGGGTTTGAAGTCGGCTGCGGCGGCGACCGCTCCTGAGGATCCCCAGGGTGCGAAGCGCCATGTCAGGGAGTGCATGCAGGTTGTGCGGGTGGCCATCACCGGCCAGCGCGTCTCACCGCCCCTGCCGGAGTCGATTGACCTGATCGGGATCGATGTCGCCAAAGCCCGACTCGCAGAAGCGATGGCGGTGATAGCCGCTTCAGTCTGACAGTCGGCTGAGGAACGCCATGCGGTTGGGGCCTTGGGGGAACGACCACACGCGTCCGCGGTAGTATCGTCATCGTCCCATCGTGCCAAGGACCGGAGGAACGGTCGGAAGGACGGCGGTCGGGATTCTCGGTGGGGCGTGGCCAAGTGGTAAGGCGCCTGACTCTGGATCAGGAGATCGGAGGTTCGACCCCTCCCGCCCCAGCCCCCCACTTCGATAGCAGCGCTTAAGCGATTGGCAGCCGCTCCAGATTCGGCTTGGTTCCCACGGGACTGACTGCCGCTGTGGTCGTTGTCGCGTTGGGACTCGCTGTCTGGCTGCAGCCTGGCCAGCTGACCTACAGTTCAGTCGTCGCGCCCGGGCTGGGGCGGATCCAGGTTGCGTCCGCGACCCAGGGCCGACTCGTGAGCCAATTAGTGCCGGGGTGGGTCACCAGGGCCGCACTCGCCGCGCCTTGGACGGGGGGGATGAACGGGCCAAAGTCTACCCGGAGAGTGCTAATCGAGCACTTGAGGATCACGGGCGGGTTCTATGCGGCGGGAGCCAAGTCGGTACGCATCGACGCCCAGTCCTCCTACTCCTCAACGAGTCCACAGAACCTGTGGATCGTGTCGCTGGCCGCCCCGCCCCAGGCGGGCTGGAGTTCGGTGGTCGCATCGGCCATCATCAACGCTAACACCCGTCGAGTAATGAGCACCAGCGCCTTGGAGTCAGTGGCGCCAACTCCGAGCACCTGACGGAGCCGCCGCGCCGAGAGGTTGGACCAGGACAAGTCACCACTTCAGAGGGGTTGGGTCGAGACCGGATCATTCGCCTCTGCGTCCTTGG
>DAHVDN010000038.1:18181-28663 GCA_027313505.1 Candidatus Dormiibacterota bacterium | reverse complement strand
ATCTGGTAGACCATCGCGTCGGGCCGGGACTTGGCAACCGCTTCGAGGACCGACACCGCGTCGAGCCCGTCCATCACGACCGCCTCGGCCCCCATCTGTTGCAGCAAACCCGAGCCGGCCGCCCTCCTCGTGGTCGCCGTCACCTGGTGGCCGTCGCCCAATCACCTCTCCGCCGCCCGCTACGAACACTCTCATGGCCATCACCTCCGCAACTCCTGACTATGAAACTGAGACGAGGCAGTCGGGTCTTTTGTGACGTGGGAGAGGAAACAGCTCGGAGAAGATCCCTATTGGCTTTGCTCGATCCATGGTGCGGAGCGCTCGCCACTTCGAACGAGGCCGAATCCGAGCTCGCCACGCGCACGCCCCACGCCGTCGCCGCGTGCCCATCCACAGTTGGTTGATCACCGGCACACCCATCGGAGCTACGGCCTTCGCCGGAGCGGTCTCACCGCAAGGGCAGCTATCCCGGGGCAGGAACGGCGCGTGTACTTCCCCGCACCACCAACTCCACCGGGAGGCGAGGTGGTGAGCCGGTTGCAGTGGCACCTTCCCCGACCAACATGTCGACAGCGACTCTGGCAAGCCCCACCAGCGGCTGGCGGATGGTGGTGAGCGGCGGCACCGCATACCGTCCGAGGGAGATGTCGTCGAAGCCTACGACCGAAACCGCATCGGGAACATCCACCTTCGCCTCGCGCAACGCTGCGATCGCACCGAGGGCCATGAGATCGTTGCCCACCGCAAGAGCGCTGAAGGCGACACCACTTGAGAGCAGGGTTCCGACGGCCCCGTAGCCAGATTCCTCGGCGAAGTCGCCGACCAGGTCGAGCGCCAAATTGGGTGAGATACCGGCCAGCTCCATCGCCTCTAGGTGGCCGGCCCTTCTCTCGGCGGCGACCGAGACCGAAAGTGGCCCCGAGATGTAGCCAATGTCTCGGTGACCCAGCTCCAGTAGGTGCTGGGTGGCCAGCACTCCTCCCTGGAGGTGATCCGATTGAACGGAGATGATCTCCTCCAGCGCCGAAGATCTGTCCAGGGTCACAAGTCTCATTCCGTAGCCCAGATACTTGCGGAGCACCTCCTCCGGCGCTGCCAGCCCCATCGCCAGAACCCCATCGATCCGCCGGCCGGAGAGCATCTCCAGGTACTCAACCTCGATCCCGGCATCGCCGCTGGTGTTGCACAGCAACACGGTCAGGCCGTGGTGGTGGGCCCTGAGCTGCACCTCCTTTACCAGCTCCGGGAAAAAGGGGTTGGCTATGTCCGGCAACATGAGGGCAATGGAGTCGCTGGTGCGGTCGGAGAGGCTCCGGGCGACCGCATTGGGGCGGTACCCCATGGACTCAGCCGCGTCACGCACTCGCTTCACCGTGGCGGCACTCAACTGGCCGTTGCCCCGCAACGCCCGCGACACCGTGGACGGCGAGACTCCGGTCAGCTCCGCGATGTCGTAGATCGTGGCTTCGCGCTCACGCTCCACGGGCCCTCCCCTCCACTCCGTCCGCAACCGGTTGCGAGGATGCTAGCTGCACCTGATCTAGCTGTCAACTGGGGTTGCCGACGTGGCGGTACAGCAATTCTCCTGAGCAGCGAGGGGAACTGCTGTGGTGCCGAAAGCCGCCCTGCCTTGTGGAAGACGTGAGCCCCCGGGCACAGCGGGGGCTCGCCTGTGTGCCCGCGCGGGGGAAGCTGTCGAATCTCGCGGCCAGTTGGAACGTTGACCGTCTGTCCGGAGCGGTGATGGACCGAGGGTCGCCGTCTTGTGGGTGAACCGGCCGGTGCTCGAGAACGCATCGCCCCGTCGACCCAAGCCTCCGATCGCCTAAGGATCCACACTGCTCAAGGCTGGTCAGCTTGGCACTCCCCGTGCCCTCCGGCGCGACCCCGATGGCATCTACCAGAAGGGTTTGGATTTGGCGCAGTGGAGAGTTGTGGCACCCGTCCCCCAGTCGTCGCTCGCGGCGCAGATCGCCATCGACCGGGGGGACCGCTGCCGGGACACCGAGATCGGGGATGCTCCTCCCATCGGCCTTCAGGCGGCGGGTAAAGCTGACTTGCGCACCTGGCATCGGAAAATGGTCCAGGAAATCAGCCTCCCTTTCGCTCCCGGTAGACCGCTAGCCGCCTGGTCCAGGTCTTGGTGCCGCCAGCGAGTTGATCAGGGAGTCAAAACGGATATAGAAGGCGGGGTCTCCGGGCGCAAAGGCGCTGAGGGATCCGTTGTCCAGGGTCTGGCACCCGGTGTCGGAGAACCAGAGGTCCGCGGCCTGGCCCGTCCTGTAGGAAAGAACGATCACCGACGCCGTATCGAAAGCTGCCGGGCAACTGGTGGACCCCGACGGATGGGCGGTGCTCAGCTCACCGATCGCCGCTCCGAGAGTGGCTGCCTCGGTCCCAGTCAGCCGAACCTGTCGGTAGAGGGTGGGAGGGGCCGCTGTCGGTTGCGTGAAGGGAGCCGCATACCGGCATATCAGACCTCCGACCGGGCCGGGAGGGGCCAACTCCCTCGCCGGCCAGCTACCAAAGTTGCGAACGCCATGCGCGGATCCCAAGGAGTTGGGACATGCTCCAGTGCCGAGCACCCGGATCACATGACCGGTTGGCTTGGCCGTCCGACCCGGAGTCGACCCCGCGCATGCTGAGATCGCCAGCGCTACTACCGGCACCAGCCCCCAGACCAACCGGACCGATCTCCGATTGAAGGTCCCAGTCGCCATACCGGACACACCATACGCCGCTGTCTCGGAGTCCGCGGCGCAGCCCAGGGCGGCAGCGAGCCCTGTGCCTGAGGAACGATCGGCGACTTTCGGCGAGCCCGAACCGCCCTCCTAAGTTCGGATCTCAGGAGGTGCCCTGTTCCCAGGAGCTGAGATAGTGAGCCTGTTCCGCGGTTAGGGTGTCAATCTCCACCCCCAGTGAGGCCAGCTTCAAGCTGGCCACCTCGGAGTCGATCTCCTCTGGAACCTCGTGCACTCCCGGGGCCATCTCCTGCCAGTGAGCTGCCGTATGGACCAGGCTGAGCGCCTGGTTGGCGAAGGACATGTCCATCACCGCCGCTGGGTGGCCCTCCGCCGCAGCCAGATTGAGGAGTCGACCTTCGGCCAGAAGGTAGACCCGACGGCCGTTGGCCAAGGTGTGCTCGGCGACCTCCGGGCGAGCCTCCCGGACGTTGGTGGTCAGGCTGTCCAGCGCCGCCAGATTAATCTCCGAGTTGAAGTGACCGCTGTTGGCGATCACACAGCCGTCCTTGGCCAGCTCCAAATGCTCTCGGTCGACCACATTGCAGTCTCCGGTCACCGTGATGATGATGTCGGCGATTGGGGCCGCGGCCCTGAGGGGCATGACTCGAAAACCTTCCATCACCGCTTCGAGCGCCGGCACCGGCTGGACCTCGGTGACGATGACCTGCGCGCCCATCCCCCTGGCCCGCGCCGCCAGGCCCCTGCCGCACCAGCCGAAGCCGCAGACCACCAAAGTCCGCCCGGCCAGCAGCAGGTTGGTCGACCGGATCAGGCCATCGATGGTCGATTGGCCGGTCCCGTAGCGGTTGTCGAAGAGGTGTTTGGTCTGGGCGCCATTGACCGAGATGACGGGAAAGCGGAGCACCCCGGCAGCAGCCATGGCCCGCAGCCGTACAACCCCGGTGGTGGTCTCCTCGGTGCCACCGCGGATCTCTCCCATCTCAGCGGCCGGGCGGCGGTGCAGCTCCCCGACCAGGTCGCCTCCGTCGTCCATGGTGAGGTGGGGTCTGGCGGCCAGGACCGCTTCCAGGTGGCGATAGTAGGTGGCATTGTCCTCACCCCGGCGGGCGTGAACCACTACCCCCGAGGCAACCAACCCCGCGGCGACCGAATCTCTTGTCGAGAGTGGGTTGCTGGCACAGAGGTGGACCTCAGCGCCCCCGGCCTGCAGAGTGAGCGCCAGGTTTGCGGTCTCGGCGGTCACGTGGAGGCAGGCCCCCACTCTGAGCCCACGCAGAGGCTGGTCCCGCTCCAATCGCTCTCGGATGAGCCGGAGCACCGGCATCTCCTTCGCCGCCCACTGGATGCGGCTCAGCCCCTCCGGAGATAGCTTCGGATCGGTGATATCCGACCTCATGTCAACGTCCACGGCGCTGTTGGTCACCTCTTCTCCTCACAGTTTTAGAAGCGCTTCGACTTTTGCCCCGGCCAACCTGGTCCGTCCTCTCAAAGCCAGCAGCTCGATCAGGAAGCCGTATCCGGCAACCTCACCGCCTAGCTCCAGGATCAGATCGCGGGTGGCGACAGCGGTGCCCCCCGTGGCCAGCAGGTCGTCAATTACCAGGATCCTCTGTCCCGGCCGAACCGCGTCCTGGTGGATCTCCAGGGTCGCCTGGCCGTACTCCAGCTGATAGCTGGCACTTATCGTCGCCGACGGAAGCTTCCCCGCCTTCCGCACTGGGACAACACCTACCCCGAGCTGGTAGGCGATGACAGCTCCGAAGGTGAAGCCTCTGGACTCGATGGTAGCGACCCCCTCGATCCGGTCCACCTGGAACAGCTGGGTGAGCCGGTCGCAGGCGGCTCGGAAGGCGACGCCATCCCCGAGGAGGGGGGTTATGTCACGAAAGAGCACTCCCTCTTGGGGGTAGTCCGGGATGTCCCTGATGTACTCACGAAGGTCCAGCGGCCGGGCATCGGGCTTCGTGTTCACAGGGCCATGTTATTGCGTTGCCGCCGGGCCGCACTCTGCACCCCACCCGAACCGTTGGAGCGCATTTCCGTGACCGCGGCTGGGAAGACCAGTTCAGCGGCCGGTGTAGGGTCTGGCCATCAACCGGTTCCGGCCCCAGCCGGTGTCTGAGTCCAGAGGGCACCGAGTGCGGCCATGAGCACGGCCCCGATCAGGATCGGCCCGGCAACAAGCCCAAGGTGGGTTGCTTTCTCCAGTACTCCGAACCCCACAGCGACCACCACCACTGCGCCGGCGACCATCACCAGTCGGGGTGGGCGGATCCTCGCCAAGAGCTTGCCCACCCGCGGAAGGTCGAGCGCCAGGATCCCGATCACAAGGCCCACCGCCAGGCCGAGACCGAGCCCGGCCAGCACGTCGAGCGGCCAATGTATCCCCGCCATCACTCGCGCCCAGCCAACCCCAGCCACAACCAGTAAGGAGAGCAGGGCGAGCCAGCGTCGCCTGGTCACGAACAGGGTCGCCACCACAGCTCCACCGAAGGCCAGATGGTCGCTGGGGAAAGAGTTGCCATGAGCGGCCGCCGCGAGCAGAGGGACGTGGTAGGAGGACAGGTAGGGCCTGGGCTCGTACCACACCAATCCGAGCAGGTGGTTTAGGAGCAGGGCGACGACCGCCGCCACCGCCGCCGCTATGGCGTCCGGGCGGGCCCGCTCAGGGGGGGATCCGAAGAACAGCAACGCCACCAGCACGAAGGCCAGGGAGAAGATTCCCCACTCTGCCAGCGCGGCTATTGCGGAGTGCCAGACTGCCCCATGAGGACTGTGCTGGGCGAGGAAGCGATACCCGGAGTAGTTCCAGCGCAGGATGGCCGGAGAGATCGGAGTGGCAGTAAGAATCGAAAACATGAGTGCACCACCTTAGGGATTGCGTCCGTGACACTGTACCGGACCGGTCTCGGTCGGTCCATCCCCCCTCTGGGACGAGGCACCACCCCGGGCCACGGCCAACGCCCGGTCCGACCCGCCCTTCGAGATTCACCGGGCCCAAGAGCAGGGGCTAAGCGATGGGGTCCAGAGGAATCGGTGGGTCAGCCGGCGAGGCTTTCATTCCCTGACCCACCTGGAACGTCAGTCCGGGGGCGCCATCGCTCCCTTGGAGAGCAGGTCTCGGATCTCGGTCAGCAGGAGGACCTCCGGCGCCGGCGGCGGCAACTCATCGGAGGGTACCTGGCCGCGAGCGCGCCGAGCCGCCAGCCGATTCAGGGGCAGGACCACGAAGAAGTACACCGCTGCCGCCACCGCGAGGAAGGTGATCAGGTTGTTGATCAGATCCCCGTATAAAAAGGTGCTGTGGTTGATCGTGAACTTGAGGGCAGAAAAGTCTGGCTTACCTACCAGGGCGGCTATGAGCGGAGTCAGGATGTCCGCGACCAACGCCTTGATAACCGCGCCGAACGCCGCCCCGATCACCACCGCGACGGCCAGGTCAACGACGTTGCCGCGCAGCACGAACTCCCGGAATCCCTTCAGCATCGGCCCCCTCCCAAACAACAGATGAGGGGTCAAGGATAGCGGCGTTTCGCCACCTCGGGCCAAGAGGGCGCGAGGAGTGGAACCAAGACCCCGCGGCCACCTCCCCCGGTGGGAGTAGGGGTGGATCTTCGGTCGGCGAGCCAGTCCCTTTGGGGATACGCGACTGCGGCGGGCGCCGGTATCTCCCTGGTCAGGCTTTTGCGCCGTCACCGAACTGTGACCCAACTCAAGCGACTCCCACCATATGCTCCCGAAGTGGCGACAGCGGAGGTCCGGCTCGCAGTCGGTCAGGGCAGGGCTCTTTTACCGTTGCTCCTGGCGGGGAGCTTGTGCCTGGGCTTGGGTGGTTGCGGCTCCGCTCCCTATGGTCCGGCAAAGCCTCACAAGCCGTCATCGATGAGGACCACTGAACCGCTTTGGCGGCTTGCGCCCTCGACGTCTCCGACCGCCACCTCCACACCCAGCCCCTCCAGCACCGTCATCGCTCCCAGCCACACTCCAACTCCGGTCCAGCCGGCTCCCCCGTCCTCGGTGTCCGCCCTGTGGCCGGTATACCATCAGAACTCTGGGCGATCGGGAGCTTCCAACAACACTCCGGTGCCGGGCAGTCTGCAGAGGTCGTGGAGCACTGAACTCGATGGGGCGGTCTATGGCGAGCCCCTGGACATTAACGGGGATGTGGTGGTCGCCACCGAGAACGACAGCCTCTACGCCCTCAACCCCACAACCGGCTCGATCATCTGGCGGGACCACGTCGGCGCTCCGGTGACGGGAGGCCTGCCCTGTGGCGACATCCTGCCGCTCGGAATAACCGGGACCCCGGCCTTCGATCCAGCCACGGGAACCATCTTCGCCGTGGCCGAGGAGACCGGCCCTGAGCATGTGCTTTACGCCTTCGACGCGGCCACCGGGACGGTGCGCTGGTCGCGACAGGTTGACATCCCAATCCCCTCGGAGGTTGCGAGCGCAGTTCAGCAGCGTCCAGCTCTAGCGGTAGCCAACGGCTACGTCTACGTCGCATTCGGTGGCTTGGATGGCGACTGCGCCCAGTATCGGGGAGCTGTCGCCGCGGTCCCCACCTCAGGGTCCGGCGCAACCCTGGACTACGTGGTCCCCACCCAGCGAGAGGGCGCGGTTTGGGCGACCGGAGGGCCCGTAGTTGGGGCGGGAGGCCGGATCTACATCTCCACCGGCAATGGCGCGGCCACATCCGGAGCCTGGGACTACACCGACTCGGTGCTGGAACTGAGCCCCACCCTCACCCTGTTGGACAGCTTCGCGCCGGCCTCCTGGGCAACCGACAACGCCCATGACCTGGACCTTGGGTCCGTGGCCCCGACACTGCTACCCGACGGCTACTTGTTCATCGCTGGCAAGGGTGGGCGCGGATATGTCCTGTCCCAGTCGCATCTGGGCGGAGTCGGCGGCGAGCTGGCGAGCGGGCCAACCTGCGGCGGTCAGATGGCCTTCGGAGGGACATCCTTCGCGGGCGACACCGTGTACCTGCCATGCCAAAACGGGGTCCAGGCGATCGCGGTTGGTGCGGGCAGCTTCTCCATCGGCTGGCAGACCTCGTCTGGAGCCAACGGGCCACCGGTGCTGGGCGGCGGGTGCGTCTTCAGCGTCGACACCTCGACCGGGGTCCTCTACGCATTGAGCCAAGCTGCCGGCGCAGTTGTGGCCCAGGTAGCAGTCGGCGCAGTACCTCATTTCACCAGCCCCACTGTCGTGGGCACTCAGCTCTTTGTGGGCACGGACACCGGCGTCGTCGGCATAGCCGGCGCCTGAGGATCAGGTCGGTTAGTTTTCCTAGGTAGCCACCAAAGGCGTGCGGATTTCTTCGGCGATGAGCTCGCCTCGGCAATTCCCCCGGGCGCGCTCCCATCAGCAGCAATCCTGCCACCCTTGAGCGTCGCGGTTGGAGCAGCCTGAGTTGGTCTTGACCGGTCAGGCACGCCGGTGGAGCTAAGCGCCATCGCTCGACCGGCGCTCAGCATGGTCGCTCCTTCAAGGGGGCGCCCCCGAACCCTCCGGGGCGCCGGCACCCACTTCCAATGCCCAGCCGGCCCACCCCGGAGGTGCTCCATCTCGATCTTCGCACCGGGAACCGGGCCGCGGATCATCGGCCGGCGCGGTCAGTTACCCGCCGCCCTTGGTCACGGCCTGGAACGGCGCAGCCCCTATTGGAGAGGGGGCGGCTGGGTGTATGCCAGGCGC
Organism: Candidatus Dormiibacterota bacterium; assembly: GCA_027313505.1. Lineage (GTDB taxonomy): Bacteria > Chloroflexota > Dormibacteria > Aeolococcales > Bog-877 > AG-12. The sequence goes on along the minus strand of DAHVDN010000038.1, from coordinate 20,255 downwards.
ACCGACCCGCCGCGGCGCAGTTTCCCCGCAGAGGGAGACTCCGAGGTGACGGTGAGGCTTGGAAGCGAGCTGGAGGAGATCGCGGTGGCGATGACCGTGTACCCGTCCTCCCTCAAAAGCTGGCTGGCAGCCGACAGGTCCAATCCCACCACCTGGGGAACTGCTCCGGCACGTGCTGCGGGGGCTTTTGGCAGCTTGTCGGTGTAGACCAACCCCAAGCTGGAAAGCGGTGTACGCAAGCGCCCGAACAGCTGCTGCTCGCCCAGCTGCGCGGTATTGACATCCTCGACCACTGGAATGACGACCACTTCGTAGTGGAACTGCCCGGTCACATGGGGTGCGCCCGCTGGATGAAAGGTACCGTCAAGCTCCACCACAAAGATCATGGTGCCAGCTCCAGGCTGTCGTTGACGGCTGAGCCGGTCCCACCGCCCAAGGGTGGTCTCGACCCAGATGAATGGCGAGGTCGGGTAGGGGCTGGAGAATTCCAGGGCCGACTGCCAGGCGATGTCGCGCACGGCTGCAGGAGTGGGAGTGGAGGGCGCCACGGCCGCACAACCGGAGAGGGAGGTGAGCAGGCACACCGCGCTGGCCACAACCGATGGAACTAGCTGGCGCACCCCCAGCATCATGGTTACCGGCCACAACCTTGTCAACGCCTACCCTTGCGCCCGCGGCCTACCGGAGGTGAGATCGCACCAAAGGTCGCCATGGGGTGGGCTCAGCCCAGCTGTCAATGCGGCTATCCGGTACCCGCCTGCCGGCCATGATCTGGCGTCGCGCCGAGCGGCTCTCACCGAGCCGGCGGGCGCAGTCCACCAACCCTATCAGCGAGCTCGGGTGCCTTAGGCCCGCCAGGCCAACGCGCAATGCGATGAGAATGAGGACTCCAACCAAGCGGGACCCTCGAAACCAAGCCGAGGGAGCGTTGCGGACAAGTAGCAGGATGCGGTTGGCGAGCACGTGGCGCTCGATCATCGCCGTCCGGTGCAGCCCAGTTCCGCCCCGGCGGTGGCTGGCCGTGGCCAGCGGCTCCAGGAATGACCTCCACCCCCGCCATTGGGCGCGCCAGTCCAGGTCGACATCCTCAAGGTAGGCGAAGAACGCTTCGCACATCACCTCACCCGAAAGGGCCACGTCCAGCAGCATCTCCCGCCGGTACATGGCAGCTGCAGCGGTCACCCCAAACACCTCCTCGGCGACCGGATAGTGGCCGGCACTCCCGTGGCCCCGGTTGGAGACCCAGCCACTGCGGTGGAGCAGGTGCCCTGCTGAGTCGACCGTTTGGTCGTCCACCTCGCTTCGGAGCAGGCCGCCGGCACTGCCTATGTCAGCGGCGGTGAGCAGTCGCGTAGCCAGCGCCTTCACAAAGCCGGGATCCAACCGAACGTCGAGATTGCAGAGCATGACCAATGGGGAGGTGGTGGCCGCGATCCCCTGGTTCACGGCGACCGCGAATCCGCAGTTGACGGAGTTCGTGATCAGCCGTACGTCGGGCTGCTCCTTAAACCACTCCCTGGAGCCGTCGGTCGATCCGTTGTCAACCACGATCAGCTCTTGAGGATTGAGAGTTTGAGAGCGCAGCCCAGACATGGCGGCCTCGCAGTCCGAGCGACCGTTCCAATTCACCAGGATCACCGCCACGCGAGGAGCCTCAGTCACGGGCTGACCGAGGGGCGGCGGCGCAGTGAGTTCAAGACCAAAAGGGCCGCCAGCCGGCCAGCGATCCCAGCTGCGACAAAGGGAGCGATGAGGCTCTCCCATCCCCTCATGTAGTGGAGCCGGTAAAAGCGCCACATGGACTTGTGGAAGTGGACCAGCATGGGGAGGGCCACCTGTTCCGAGCTGCTTCCCTTGCGGTGCACAACCCGTGCGTCAGGCTCGTACCAGACCGAGAACCCGCGTTCGCGGAGCTGCCAACAGAGCTCAAGGTCCTCACCGTACATGAAGTACCGCTCATCGAGTCCACCCACAAGATCCCAGAGATCGCGGCGGATGAGCAGGCAGGCTCCGGTGCCGCTGTCCACCACCATCTCTTGGTCGGCCGGTATGTGGGTGAGGTTGTAGGCTCCCA
>DAHVDN010000038.1:0-18171 GCA_027313505.1 Candidatus Dormiibacterota bacterium | reverse complement strand
GAGCAGGCAGGCTCCGGTGCCGCTGTCCACCACCATCTCTTGGTCGGCCGGTATGTGGGTGAGGTTGTAGGCTCCCAATCTGGCGCTTCCGCTCCGCAGCCGGCTCAACCCGACCAGCCTGAAGAACGCCACTGATGGAGACGGAAAGCTCCGGCGACACGCGGGGTCGAGCCTGCCATCCGGCCGGACCACGCGCGGTGAGATCGCCCCACGACTGAGATCTCGCCCCAGCGCCGCCAGCATCACCGAGATGGCCCCTGGTACCAGCTGGGCATCGGGGTTGAGCAGAAGCAGGACCTCCCCCCCTGCGAGGTCAGCGCCACGGTTGGTGGCGGCCGCGAAGCCCAGATTGCTGGCCATCTCCATCAGCCGGACCGCAGGGAAGTTGTCGGCCACCACCTTGGCGGTGCCGTCCGATGAGGCGTTGTCCACCACTGTCACCTGCTGCTCGGCCATCCCATCCTCCAGGCACGACCGAATGGCCCCCGTCACCTCCTTGGATGAGCGGTAAGTGCAGATGACCACCCTCACTTGACCGACGGACTGCGGCTCAGCCACACTGGGTGGCCGCGAGGACCGCTCCCTGTCGCTCCTCCTCGATGTAGGCGGCGAGGCTGGCTCGCCATGGCGGCAGCCCTGCGCCACCCAGGGCGGTGAACGCAGTGTTGTCCAGCACGGAGTAGGTGGGGCGCGGAGCCGGAGCTGCCCACTCCGCTGCGGTAACGGGGCGGATCTCTGCCGGCACCTTCGCTTCCTGAAGTACCGCCCTGGCAAATTCATACCAGCTCGCAGACCCCCCTCCCGAGAGGTGGTACCGCCCAAAGTTAGGCGTTGCGATCAACCAGGCGAGGGCGGGAGCCAGCGCACCGGTCCAGGTCGGGGCTCCCACCTGGTCGGAGACAACTCGCAAGGGCCGGCCCGCGGCGGCGGCCCGGAGGATGGCCAGGGGAAAGTTCGGTCCGCGGTTGCCGTATAGCCACGAGGTACGTACCAGGAAGAGGTCGCAGCCGGCTGCCTCACAGGCCAGCTCACCTTCCCGCTTACTGACGGCGTACACCCCCTTGGGGTTCGGGTCGTCGGCAACCCCCCATGGGACCCCGGGTCTTGTTGGAGGCTGACTGAAAACAAAGTCGGTGCTGATGTGGCAAAGGGGGATCGACCGCTGGGCGCACACCTGGGCCACAACCCCGGCCCCGTCTCGGTTGACCGCAAAGGCGGCCGCGGGCTCCAGCTCCGCCTGATCCACTCTCGTGTAGGCCGCGCAGTTGACAACCCGATCCAGCTCCAACTCGCTGATCACTGCGAGCACCTGCTCGCGGTCGGTCACATCGACCATCCGACGACCCGCCGCCACCGCCTCGTGGCCAGCCGCTCTAAGGATGGGGACCAAGTCCTTGCCGAGCTGGCCCCCCGCTCCCAGGACCAGGACTCTCATAGCGCGCTCAGATGGAAGTTGCGGTTCCGGCCAGGGGCCGGTAATTACGACGATAGAACTCCAGGAACTCCCCGGACTTTATGGGTTCCCACCAGCTCCGGTTGGCCGAGTACCAGCTCACGGTCTGTTCCATCCCCCTAGTGAAATCCATCGTCGGGGCCCACCCCAGCGACCGCGCCTTGGTGCTGTCCAAGGCGTAGCGGCGATCGTGTCCCGGTCGGTCGGCAACATGGCGGATGAGCTCCCGGGATCGACCGGTCAGGCGAAGCACCGAATGGGCCACCTCCAGCCCATTTATGGGCTCCCCCCCCTGCCCCAGATTGTAGGCTTCCCCAGGGACCCCCCAGGCCAGGACCGAAGCGATCCCGAGGGCGTGATCTTCGACATAGAGGTAATCGCGGACCGCCCCTCCATCTCCGTAGACGGGCATCGACAGCCCATCCAGCGCCTGCGTCACAAAAAGGGGCACGATCTTCTCCGGATATTGGTAGGGGCCGTAGGTGTTCGAGCCGCGGGTGATCAGGATCGGGACGCCGTAGGTCGCGTGGTAAGCAAGGCACTGCATCTCGGCCCCGACCTTGCTGGCAGAGTATGGAGACCGGGGCCTCGGAGGATCGCTCTCCAGCGAGCGCAACGGGGCCTCAACATCGCCGTAGACCTCATCGGTCGAGACCTGGAGGAAGCGTTGGTGCTGATGCAGTCGCGCCGACTCCAGCAGGGCAAAGGTCCCGTATACGTCGGTGCGAATGAAGGCGTCAGGATCCAGGATCGAGCGATCGACGTGGGTCTCCGCGGCGAAGTTGACTATGCAGTCGACATCCGCGCCGAGCCGATCCACGAGCGCTCTGTCGCAGATGTCTCCTTGGACGAACCGATACCCGGGATGTGCCGCCACCGGCTCCAGATTGGCCAGATTTCCCGCATAGGTGAGCTTGTCCAGCACTATCACCTGAGGCGCCCCTGGGTTGGCCAGCAGGAGCCTGACGAAGGCCGACCCGATGAACCCGGCGCCTCCGGCCACCAGTACCCGCCGAGGAAGTGCCGCCACCAAGTCACTCGACCAGGTCTGCCCTGACATCTCAGATGTTCTCGATCTTCCAGTCGAAACCGATGCGAGCGTCGTTCCAGGGGATCCGACCCTCATCCGGATCTGCAGCCCGATAGGGCTCGGTGACGTAGTAGCAGAGCAACGCGTCCCGCAACGAGAGCAGCTGATATCCGTGGGCCACCAGCGGTGGAATGGCGACCACCTTGGGGCTGTGCTCACCTGCGATCACCACCTGGATCTTGCCCCTGGTCGGGGATTCCTGTCGCAAATCCACCAAAGCGATGCGGACGTCGCCGCCGACCATGTCCCAGTAGTCCCACTGGCGGTGGTGCCAATGAAACGCCTTGATCAGCTCCGGCGGGTTGCCCCCGCGGGCATAGGCGAGGGACCGCGACATCTGCGCGAAGCCGTGTTCCGGAAGGAACTCTCGGCCCTCATCATCCAGATCACCACGCTTCAGCTGTTCGGTGAAATGCCCGCGTTGGTCAGCGTGCAGCTTCAAGGTCTTGACCATGACCCCCTGGACCCGACCCAGCTTCTCGGCCAGGGGCCGCCCCCGCATCTCGGCCAGGACCGCTTCCATCGGCTCGGTGGTGGGCTGCCAGGGCATCAGACGGGCCTCACGCCAGACTCACCCGGGAATGGTCCCCGAGCATCATCTTGTGGGCCCTGGGCCGGGTGTCGCTCTTCTCGATTACGACGTCGCGCCCGATCAGAGAGTCCTCGATTTTGCTGGCACCGCGAATGACGGTGTGCTCCAGCACGATCGAATGCTCGATTTCACTGCTTTCCACCAGAACATCATGGTAGAGGGCGGTGAAGGGGCCCACAAAGGAGTTCACCACCCGGGTGTTCGCCCCCACGATCACAGGGCCTCTGACGGTGCTGTTGATGATCTCCGAGCCCTCCTGGAGGATCACCTTGCCCAGCAGTCGCGAGTCATCGGAAGCAGTTCCAAGGCGGGTCTCGGGGAGCAGGTCCAGCACCACTCGGTTGCACTCCAAGAGGTCGTCCATCTTGCCGGTGTCGATCCAGCGGCCGGCAACGACGTGGGGTGTGACCTGCCGGCCCCGGTCTATCTGCCACTGGATCGCGTCGGTTATCTCCAACTCTCCACGCGCCGAAGGTGCGATGGCCTCCACTGCCTCAAAGATGCTGGGTTGGAAGCAGTAGACTCCGACCAGCACCAGGTCGGACCGGGGGTGGACCGGCTTCTCCTCGAGGCGGATCACCCGACCCCCCTCCAACTCTGCCACCCCGAATCGCTGCGGGTCGGGCATCTGCTTGAGCAGGATTAGGACCTCCGGCCCCTCCTCGATGAACTGCTCGACCACTGCGCTGATTCCGCCGGTTATGAAGTTGTCACCGAGATACATGACAAAGGGCGAGTCACCCAGGAATGAGCGGGAGATCTTGACGGCGTGGGCCAACCCCAGAGGCTGGTCCTGGGGGATGTACTCCACCGTGGCCCCAAAACGCGACCCATCTCCCACCGCCTTCCGAATCTCTTCGGCGGTGTCCCCGACCACTATGCCCACCTCTTCGATCCCGGCCTCGACCAAAGCCTCTAGGCCGTAGAACAGGACCGGTTTGTTGGCGATGGGGACCAGCTGTTTGGCCCCGGTGTGGGTGATCGGGCGCAACCTGGTCCCCTTTCCTCCGCTCAAGATCAAACCCTTCACGGCGCCCAAGGCTACCAGTTCGCCGTGAGCCGCGGAGCCACCCAACCGGCCACCGAAGTTAGTAGGCGTGGCGATGGAAGAGGATTCTCCACGGGGTGAGCAGCAGGATCTTCAAATCGAAGCTCACCGACCAGTTCTCGATGTAGTAGAGGTCGTAGAAGATCCGCTCTTCGATGGATGTCCCCTGCCGCAGGTCGTTGACCTGGGCCCAACCGGTACACCCAGGGGGGGCCTGGAGTCGCTCCCTGTATCTTTGAAAGGTCTCCTCGAACTGACGCGCGAAGAAGGGTCGCTCCGGCCTGGGCCCGACCAGGCTCATCTCCCCCAGCAGTACATTCCAAAGCTGGGGCAGCTCGTCCAGACTGAAGCGTCGTACGAAGCGGCCCACCGCGGTCCGGCGGTCGTCGTCAGCGCTGGTCATGACCGGCCCCGTAACACCCTCGGCGTCAGCGACCATGGAGCGCAGCTTCCAGACCCGGAAGACCCGCCCGTGGAAGCCCAACCGCTCCTGACCATAGAACGGAGACCCCTTGGAAGTTAGACGGATCGCCACGGCGCACAGCGCCACCACCGGCACCGCGGGGATGGCCAGAATCACGGTGAAGATGACGTCGAAGACCCGCTTCTCCCAGATGTTGCGGCCGGTCAGTCGGTTCGGGCAAAGACCCACCAAGGGCATTCCCGCAACCTGCTCGGTCCGGGCGGCAGAGGTCATTATCTCCAGGACGTCCGGCACCACCTTGACCTCCGCGCCCTGGTCAAGGCAGGCGTTGGCAAGCTCCACCACCAGGGAGTGGCCGGCCTCGCCCAAGGCCAGTACCACCATGTCAGCCCGTTCCCTCGCCACGATCCTGCCCAGGCCCTGCTCCAGCGGAAAGATGGGAAGGTCTACCCCAGCCGCCAGGCCGGCGCCACTTCCGGTAGGCACCTGGCCGATGAGCTGGTACCCATACTCGGGAAACATCCGGAGTCGGCGCACCAGAAGATCTGCGACCTCGCCGCTGCCCACCACCAGCACCCGAATCGCTCCAAATCCGGAGCTGAGCAATGCCCCCTGAAGCGCCCGGATCCCGGCCCGCTCCAGGAGGAAGAAGAGCAACGCCGCGATCGAGGCGTCAGCCAGAACCAGACGGGAGTATGGGAACCCTCGGTAAAGCCCCTCCAACGCCAGCCCCAGGACAACAAAAAGGGCGACGGAACCAGCTGAGCTGACCACCTCATCGACGTACGACTGACCCCTTTGGAGCCGGTACCGCCCGGTGAAGAGGAAGACCAGCAGCCACAGCCCGATCACCACCGGAACGGCCATGAAGTAGTTCTGGAAGCTCGGCACGACCCCGCCTGGGATCGGGACTCCCGAAAGATGGAAGCGATAGCCGTATCCGGCCAGCGCGCCGACACCGACCGCGAGGGCGTCGCCCACGACCCGGATCGCGACCAGCGGTCCGAGCCTGCGGTTGCTGGCTCGCGATGCGGCTGCCTCGAGCGGTCGGATCAAGGGTCCCGACTCAGCCAACGCCCCCCTCCCCGAATTCGGGGGCGGGGCGTCTTCGCAGGCTGTCGCGCGCCAGCAGCAGCTCTGCTGGCGTGACGCCTCCGGTGAGCCACAGTGAGCCTAGGTAGAAGAGCCCGGCAACTGGGGCGACCCAAAAGACATTTTCCGCGGAGAGGGCTCCCATCACTCCAACCATAAGCCCCCCGGATACCAGGATTGGGGTGAGTGAAGTGGCCCAGGGTAGCCCCCCCAGCTGACGCCGCACCAGCATGTACCCGGCCACCAGCAAGAACACCTCTGTGATCACCGTAGCCCAACTGCAGGCAAGATAACCGGTGGCCCTGGGGAAGAGCGGGATGAGGATGAAGTTGAGGGCGACGTTCACTACGATGCTCATCACCGACAGCTTGATGCTGTCCCGTTGCCGATCCATGGCGCCCAGCCCGAAGACGAAGGTGTTGTTGACGAATAGGAAGACCAAGGCCAGGGACAGGATCTGGACAGATGGGCCGGACTGAGGAAAAATGTGCAGCAATGAAACCAGGGGCAACGCCCCGAAGGCCAGCATAATCGCCAAGGGCATGGCGACGGCCGTGAGCAGACGCAGGGTGACCGTGTAGGCCTGACGCATCGAATCGGCCGCCCCCAGATGCAGGACGGAGAGCGCCGGAAAGACCGCGTTCATGACGGTCTGGGGGAAGAAGGAGAGCCCCTCCAAGAACTTGTATCCGGCCTGGTAGTAGCCGACCTCGGTGGTGTTCCGCAGAGTGACCAGGATTATGACGTCGATCTTGAAGTAGATGGTGTTCAGAAAAAAGACCAGGGCGAAGGGTAGGCCCATGCGGATCAAGTGCCGGACCAGGCCGTAGTCCAGGGCGATGTAGGGCCGGAAATAGCGGCTGGTGATTATGACCACGGCAAACAGGCAGGTGAAAAGGTACGAGGCGGCATAGGCCCAGAGGTAGGCGGGCAACCCGAGGTGTGCGAACCAGGCCAGGGCGGTGCCGCCCAGGAGGATGGCCCCTTCAGCAAACGTCTCCATCGCCTCGTAGCGCATCTCGCCGGTGGCATAGAAGGTGCTGCGGAGAAGGTTCGCCAGGGATGTCGCGACCAAGAGCGCGAATGCCGGCCAGAGCAGCGGCAGCACCGAGGGATTGCTCGTAAAGGAAGCCATCACGAACAAGGTGAGGAGGCTCCCCAGGAGCAGCGGCACCTTGGCACCGAGAATCGCCGCGAGGTACGACTCGAGGCGCTTGCGCTCGCGACTTCCCTCTCTTAGATAGACGATCTGAAGCCCGCCGTCGCCAACGATGCTGGAGAGATTGCTCAACACCACCACCACCCCAAACTCCCCGTAGCGGGAGGGCCCGAGTGCGTGTTGCTGAATCAGGAAGGCTACAAAGACCAGCAGCCGGGACCCGGTCCGAGCCACGAACAACATGGTCGTGTTGCGGACGGTCCGATGGGCGAGGCTCACGCCATGGGACTCAGGTCTTGCGCGAGGGGCGTCGCAGCTGGAGTTGCCGGGTGGCGGGGACCACCGCTACCACCACCAGCGCCGCCAGAGCCCACCACTCCACTGACAGATCGTTCTTCCAGTAGGGGCTGTCGACCAAGCCGTGGGCAAAGATCCCCACCCAGGCCAATGACAACGCCGCCGCCCAGGGATGGGAGAGCGGCCCCGCTCTGACCGCCGGTGCCAGGTAGCGCACCAGCTCCACCAGGAATCCAAGGAGAAAGATCAGCCCCATTATTCCCAGCTCCACCCAGAAGTCGAGCTCCAACTGGTCCGGATAGACATGGGTCTGGTGAATCACGTCGTGTAGCTGCGCCCGGTAGGGCCCGATCTCCTGCTGGTAATTGGCAAGTCCGCTGCCGGTGAATGGGTGGGCACCGATCAGGTCGACGGTGGCGTGCCAGAGGTGGACCCTGGTCACCAGTGAGTTGGCGGGGTTGTTGGGGTTGAGCTCGTTCTCGACCCGATGGCGGATCGGTGGCACCAGGAGAGCCAGCACTGCGACCACCACCCAAGCGATCAGCAGAACACGGCGACGGGGATGGATCGCGGCCGCCACCAGGGTGATCAGGACCAGGGCGAACCACGAGCCGCGGCTCAGCGTCAGCACGTCCCCCGCCCCGAGCAGGATCAGCATAGCCCAGTGGAGTCGCCGGTACCTGACCCCGCCGAAAAGGGCCAGCCCAAGGGCCAGGGCCACGAGCGGATCTAGAAAGATCCCTCCGAAATTGTTGTTGGTCCAAAGCCAGGTTGGCACTGGGGGGTTGGTGTTGAGGTTGAGGGTGTGGCTGGCGACAGCCTGGCCGAGCGCCACGAACTGCGAGACGGCTACCACCGCCCCGCTCACGTATAGGCCGTAGGTCAGGCGCTCCCAGTCCCAGCTGGACCGCAGGACGTTGATGACCACGAAGAAGTAGACAATCGGCTCCACGATGTATGCCTTGGCGATTCCCAGGGCGCCGTGTTTGTCGGGGCTGACCAGCACCGCCAGAACCGTTGCGACCAGAATCACCCCGACCAGCACCGTGAAGGGGGTATCCAGGTGCGGCATCCGGTGCTGCCGCCAGCTCTCCACGATGAACGCGAGCACGGTCAGACCGAGCACCACCTCCAGTCCGGTGAATGGGAGCTTGCCCAGCAGGCTGCCTCGCAGGACGTAGGCGGGAAGTGCCGCGGCGGTTACAAAGACGCCTATACGACTCCACCGCATCGGCGGGATTATAGGCTGAAGGCGCCTTGCCTACCAGCTATCGAAATCACCGCAGACGCTCGCAACTGTTCTGTGCAGGCTCCTCGAATGCCGGCCGGCCCGGTTTGACACGACCAGCAGACGAACCGCCCCATGAGAGTCTTGCCCCATGTGGCTCTAGACTTCGAGGATGTCCAACGGTCAGTCGGTGACGGTGTTGGGGACCGGTCTCATGGGTGCCGGCATCGCCCACCGACTGCTGGCCCAAGGGCATGAGGTCACCGTATGGGACCGAGACCTCGCCCGCTGCCAGCAGCTGGCCACAGACGGGGCATGGATCGCCCCCTCGGCCGAGGCGGCCACCGGGCAGAGCCCGACTGTGATCACAGTGCTGCCCGACGCCAACGCCACCAGAGCCGTCATGGAGGCGGGGCTACCGGCATGCCCAAACGGTGCACTTTGGGCGCAGATGGGCACGGTGGGACCGGCAGCGACGAGGCAGTTGGCGGACTTGGCCGAGGCCGCTGGCGTAGGCTTCCTGGATTGCCCCATCATCGGGACCAAGGGGCCGGCACGAAGTGGCAGTTTGGTGGTGCTTGCCAGCGGTCGCCCGGAGCTGCTCCCTGGCCTTCGGCCCCTTCTGGATGCCATCAGCGTTCGTACCATCTGGGTCGGAGAGCGACTCGGCGCCGCGAGTTCTCTCAAGCTGGTGGTGAATCACCTGATGCTCTCCTCCTTGGTTGCCTTGGGAGAGTCCCTCAATCTCGCTGAAAGGCTGGACCTGGACCCGGAGCTTTTGCTGACGGCCATAGCGGGGGGCCCGCTGGACAGTGCCATAAGCCAGGTGAAGGGTAGAGCGATGCTGGGCGCGGACTATGAACCGACGTTCCCGTTGCGGCTGGCGGCCAAGGATGCTCGCCTGATCTCTGAGCTGGCTGGGCAGATCGGGCTGGAGCTTGCGGTGGGCGAGGCTGCCTCAGCCGTATTGGCCAGGGGTCTTTCGCTCGGCCTCGGCGAGGAGGATGTGTCCGCGGTCTACGCGGCGCTCAAGGGCGCCCAAGGTGGACCACAACTCGCCTCAGCCTGACCTCCCGGCCGACTGGACTGAAGCTGGTAGCCAGAACCAACCGGTGGGGGGCTGGTCATCCACCTGCCGCAGGCAGCAGGCCCAGGCGGCCTTGAACAGCGCTCATCGTCTCCGCAGCCACCTCCCTTGCGGCGTCAGCCCCCCGGCGCAGGATGGCGTCCAGGGTTGCCGGATCCGCCGTGAGCTCCCGGTATCTGGCTTGGATCGGCTCGATCGCGGCAATCGCCCGGTCCGCCACCTTGTCCTTGAGCTGACCATATCCGATGCCGTCGAACTCAGACCGCAAGGTGTCGCTGGTGCAGCCGGTCAACGCTCGATAGATCTCCAACAGGTTGGCGACGCCAGCTGAGGGCGACTCAAGGTCGACCCCCGTGCCGCTGTCGGTCTTGGCCCGGCGAAACTTGGCCCGCACCTGGTCGATGGGATCGAGCAGGGCGATCAGCCCGGCGTCTGATTCGGCACTCTTGCTCATCTTGGTGCCCGGCTCCTGCAATGACATGACCTTGGCTCCGGCTCCCATGTGCCCGATCCGGGGCTCAGGGATGACGAAGGTCTCCCCGACCAGCCCATTGAATCGGTTGGCTATGTTTCGGGTCAGCTCCAGGTGCTGCCGCTGATCCTCCCCCACCGGCACGAAGTTGGTCTTGTACAGCAGGATGTCAGCCGCCATCAAAACCGGGTAGTTGAAGAGCCCGCTCGAGGTCCGCTCTCTCTCGGACTTTCGGGACTTGTCCTTGTACTGGGTCATCCGCTCCAGCCAGCCCATCGGGGTGAAGCAGCCCAGGATCCAGGCCAGCTCTGAATGCTCATGAACGTGCGACTGGACGAACAGGGTCGACCTTACTGGGTCAATCCCCGCGGCGATGTAGAGGGCCACCAACTCCCGACTCTTGGCTGCCAGCAGGAGTGGGTCCTGAGGAACCGTCAGGGCATGCAGGTCCACCACGCAGAAATAGTTATGAAAGAGGTGCTGTTCCAGGACCCAGGGTCTGAGCGCCCCCAACAGGTTGCCCAGATGCAGATCCCCGCTGGGTTGCATGCCACTGAATACGATCGGGGAATCCGTCATCTCGGGGATTGTATCGATCGAGCCTATGGGTCCTAGTGCTTCTCGGTCACCCGGTATTCGAGGTGCGAACCGAACAGCAGGCGGGTCTGCGCCTCGAGAGCGGGTATGACACTCAGGATGAGAAACACAACGGGATAGGTGATCGTCTGGAGGTCGGCGAAGCGCCGCCGCCACCAGTTCCACTCCTTCGGCCTCGGCTGCATTCGGTTGTCCAGCACAGCCACCGCCAGGATGTTGAGAAGTGCTGTCTCCAGAAGGAGGCTGGCGACCGTCTCCAAGGTGGCGCCCATGTTGGAGAGGCCATAGTCATAGTTGAAGATCGAGGGAAGCGATCCCGCGACCAAGATCAGCAGGGGGACGGTAGCCCAGCTCAGATGGTTGAACACCAACATCTTGAAGCGCTGCGCCCGGAGCCGGACCGGTATCTCCGGATGCTGGGGCATCCGAGCAGCAACATAGGGGATGTCCGTCACCCCCCACGCCCAACGCTTGATCTGGTTGTACTGGCTGACCAGGGTGGCGCCGTAGTCCGCTGCCCGAGGAGCGTCGCCGTACATCGGTATGAAAGCCCCCCTCACGTTCAGGCGCTCCCCGTAGGCAAAGAACGCCTTCCAAAAAAAGCGGGAGTCCTCAGGGATCACGTCGTCGTCCCAGAAGCCGACAGTGGACACCATCTCCAGGGACATGGAATAGGCCGAGAACATCACCAACCTCTTGGGGTGCTGGTGAAGATAGAGCTGCCACTGGGTGGCCAGGGTGGCCATGGAACGGACGGCCGCGGGAACCTTCCAGAGATTGTTGAGGAAGATCGGCACCGGTTGCCAGATCGAGCTCAGTCGGTCCTCGGCCACGCAGTATTCGTAGCTGATGTAAGAGAAGTACTCAGGGTGGACCCGGTAGTCCGAGTCCAGATCGGTCACGATCACCTTCTTTGGGTCTAGTCCCAGGGCGAGCAGGGCCCGCTCCAGTACCGGCCCGGCATAGGACATGGCAGCCGACTTGCCAACGACGATCCCTGGCAGGAGCGGGTCCTTGATGTGCCAGAAGGCCCGGAACCGGTCGCCAAACTCCTCCTGCAGTCGGGCCAGGTTTTGGCAGCCATCGAGGTCCGTCTCCCTGGTGATGATCGCCACCACCTTCAGCTCCGGAGGATAGTGGGCCTCCGCCAGCGCTGAGACGGTGGCTCTGAGCGTCTCGTAGCGCTCGGTGTAGGTGGGAATCAGGACCGCGTGCAGCAGCTCAGAGGGGGCCGGGGCTCCTGGCCGCGGCTCCAGGTTGTTCAGCCTCTCCCCCCAGTCAATTGCCTGGGTTGCCTCCAACTTGCGGATCCCGCGGAGCACGAATCGAAAGGTGTGGATCAGCTTGAGCAGCCAATAGAGGTCAAGGATCACCGCGAAGGCGCCCAGCACCCAGAGGTACTCCGCATTGGTGAAGGTGACGAAGAACCCGACCGCCAGCGGTGCCAGCAGGCAGAACCACACCGTCGCGCCCGGCGCCATCTCAAAGAGGCGCTGCAAAATCCGCTGCCGCCGCGGGTGGTCCGGAGCGACCCTGGCGAGCCGCTCTGGGCGGACATAGGTGGGGAGAATCCCCACCCGCGGTGGGATCGGTGAAGGCGGTGAGTCGATCAATGAAGGGGAGGCCACTTACTCGGATCGTACTGGTTCCGCGACGGAGCGGCCACGATGCGTGAACATTCCGCCCATTTCCCAGGTTGGTGGTGTATCTTCCCAGCCCGTGGGTAGCAATAGCCTCCCCCGCGCCTTAACCCTGGGACGGTCGGTCCTGGGACACCCGGCGACCAGAGTCACGGTCACCGTGATCGCGTTCGCCGTGTTCGTCCACTCCGTGAACCTCAGCACGGCAATCTCGGAATTCGGTCACCTGGAGGGCCAATGGGCGCTCCTCTCCATCGCCCTGGCAGGCCTCTCGGTGCTCGCCAGCATCGTGGAATGGGGTGCTCTCCTTAGAGGAGCCGGAAAACGCGTCGGGTGGCATTACCTCGGCTCCTGGTATATGAAGGGGCTGTTCATCAACCAGATCTTCCCGGCCGGTGTCGGCAGCGACGCAGTCCGCGGGGCCCAGGTCGGCCGGGTCGTGGGACACGGCCCAGTCATCGCATCTCTGGTCGGGAGCCGAATGGCGGGCACCCTTGGAATGGCAGTCTGGGGCCTGGGGGGCGCGGTAGCGATCAGCACGGTCTTCCACACCCAGGACGTTGTCGGTTTCGCCATCTTCAGCGGACTGATGCTCTGTGCCTGGGGCTTGGCGCTCGGGGCCGAGCACCTGTTTGCCAGGATCCGCGGCCGCGAGCGGGTGGGTAGGTCATGGCGGAGCCATCGCCTGACCGACCACTTCGCCACCTTCCTCCGGTCGCTCGGAAAATACCGAGGGGCTCCGGCCGCCCTCACCCTCTCCATCTTGGCCGGTGGGATCGGCTGGGGGCTGAACCTCCTGTCGATGGAGGCATTCAGCAGAGCGCTGGGCTACAACATCTCCTGGGGCGTCTTCGCCCTGGCCCTTCCCGTAGCACTGCTGGTCACCTTCATCCCCATCTCCGCCAACGGAATCGGCATCCGTGAGGGGGTCTTGGTGTTCCTGCTGGTGCAGTTCCACGTGCCCCTCGCCGTGGCCGCCGCGATGGCCCTGTTTGTGGACTTCCAACTCCTACCTTTTGCAGCCTTCGGAGGAGTGCTCCACATGGCAGAGACCACCGTGAAGCACGCGTACCGCCGGATGTTCCAGGTTGGCAGATTGGAGGGAGCGCTGGGCCTCGCACACGCCGCTCTCCACTGGCTCGTCGCCCCAGAGGCGGTCCGCGAACTCACCAGAAGCTGACCTTCCCCTCGACGGTCGGTCGGGGCAGCAGTTGCGCCTCGTCGATGGCTCGGGGGCTCGCGTCGGGTTCTCCCGAAGGCTCTATGGGTTACGCGGTCCGAGGGCAGTCGGCCGTCGCGCCTGCGCCCCTTACCGGGTGCGCAGCTCCCTAACTCCCCTGGTAGCCAAGGTGACGATCTGTCCAATGGCGGTAGCGGCCAGCAGCGCCCCGAGAGCGATGTCGAAGGCCAGGGTGGGCGCCCCTGCCAGGACCAACAACGAAGAGCCGGCCAGCGCTACGCCGCTCGCGAAGGTGTTGACCTTGCCAAACCTGGTGGCCACCATCTCCGGCCGTCGAGGCAGCCACGGGTAGAGGATCAGGAATGCCATAGCGGGGATCCCGTACCGCGCCAGCACCAGCAACCCCAGCCACAAAGGCACGAAGCCCAGGACCAGACAACCGATCGCTGCAAGAGCGAAGAAGGTGGCATCCATGATCGGGTCCAGCGCCCTGCCCAAGACCGTGACCGGGCCGAACCTCCGAGCGACCCACCCGTCCAGCACATCAAGCAGGGCTGTAGGGGATGCCACGCAGAGAAAGAGGTCCCGGGCTTGATATTGCGGTGGCAGGGTGGCGTAGAGAAGGATCGGTAGGGCCATGTAGGCACGGACTGAAGTCAGACCGTTGGGTACCCCCAATCGATCGATGGACGTGTAGTCGGGATAGTGGCGGGTCAGATCCAGCGCCACGAAGAGGAAGGTAGTGGTGATCACCCACCAACCGATGGCCAGTCCCACCCCCAGCCCGAGCTGCCCTCCGAGCCAGCCTGCGCTCACCCCAGAACCGACACTTAGCAGAAGGCCCAGCACCACCCACCTGATAAAGGACCGGCGAAGTGGCGGCGACCCCCTCCATCTCCGGGCGGAGTCAATGGTGAGGCGGGTTACCACCCTGGCTGGACCACGAACTCCCCTCATGGGGGTACCTTGGTCAGACGACCTCCCCCTTTTCGGAGCTGGAGTATTGCTGATCCTCACCGTCCAAAGCTTACGGAGCCGAGGCGTGAATCCAGTGGGCGCCTTCTTCGTGTCGCCACGAGGTGGGGGCTGGCTCGGGTCCGAACGGCTGGACTGTGGGCGGTGACCAGGCCCGCTAAGGTCATATGGTGGAGCGAAGCATCCCGCGCCCCCCCGCTTTTCGACCGGCCGCTATCGGCACATGAGAAATTGACGCTATCAGCGGATGGCCTTCTCCAAGCCGATCCCGGCTGCGCGCTCATCGTGGTGGACGTCCAGAACGACTTCGCCGATCCACGCGGCGCTCTGTTTGTGCCCGGTGGAGACGGCGTGGCTGAGCTGACCGCCGCCTTGGTGGAGTCGGCCAGGCGAGAGAAGGTTCTGGTCGTCTGTACTCAGGATTGGCACCCTCTGGTGACCCCTCACTTCAAGGAGTGCGGTGGGCCCTGGCCCACTCACTGCGTCGCAGGGTCATGGGGTGCAGACCTCCACCCCTTAATCCCGGATTGGGTCGAGGTCGTGCGGAAGGGCCAGGGCAGCGACGATGGCTACTCCGGCTTCGGAGTTCGCAGCCTCGCAACCGGCGCCCTACGACCGACCGGTTTGGCGGGCCTCTTGTCCAAGAGGTCAATTGAACGCGTGCTGGTAGCCGGATTAGCGCTGGATGTCTGCGTCAAGGCAACAGCGCTCGACGCAATTGCCCTAGGCCTCTCCACCACCTTGATTCTGGATGCCACGGCTCCCGTCGACCTGGATCGGGGCGATGGTGAATTGGCGGTGGCTGAACTGGCAGCGGCCGGAGTCACGATCGTCTGAGAGTGTGGGTACGGCCGACGGTGACGTTAGCGGCCAGATCTCCCCGCACCATATCGGGATAGGGGCTGCCAAGTACGGACTGTCGTGCATTGGAACCGCCTCAACGCCAACTCCTGCCACCACCGCGGCAGGTCCGACCCCCACTGACTCAGTAGTCTTAAGGGCAGGTCGACGCAGTCCGCGGACCCCATTAAGTGGAAGGGAATCCCCAACCACCCCGGCCAGCAAGATCGAGGTCACAATGTTCAAGGGCCTCGTCTGGATCCCGCCCTCGTAGCTCAGGGGATAGAGCAGCGGTTTCCTAAACCGCGTGTCGGAGGTTCAAGTCCTTCCGGGGGCACCACTTCTGAGATCAATACCAAGCCTGCGGGGTGCCACAGCGTGCCTGCCGTACCCCCGGTGGGACCCGCGAAAGGCGACCCAAGTCGCCTTTCTGGTAGAGTGGCCCGGTGACAGCTAGGGTGGATCCGGGGCGGAAGAAGGGGACCGGCTTCAAGCGGGCAGACGGGCTCTGGGTGGTTCGCTGGACCGGCACCGACGGGCGCAGGCACGCGGCCACCGGGCACTCGGCCGCTGAGGCGAAGCGGAAGGCGGAACACAAGCGTGGAGAGTGGCAGCCGGCCCAGGCGGGCACGCTCAAGGCGTTCTCTGATCGGTGGCTCGAGGAGAAGCGGGCATCTCTGAAACCGCGGACGTGGCTTCGGTACGAGCAGTTACTCAGGATCCACGTGATCCCGACGCTGGGCGGGAAGCAGGTCGCCGGGATCACGGAAGGCGACCTGGCCTCCCTGTACGCGGGATTCAGGGCCAGCGGTGTGAACTCAACCACCCAAGCTCACGCGGCCACCGTCCTCGGAACGATGCTCGAAGCGGCCCGGAGCAGAAAGCTGATTCAGGAGAACCCGGTACGGAACCTGCGGAAGCCACGTATGGCCCATTCCGAGATGCACATCCTCTCGGAGGACGAGGCACGAGCGCTCCTTGAGGCTGCAAAGGGCCACAGGCTCGAAGCCCTGTACGTCCTCGCCCTGACAACCGGAATGAGGCTGGGCGAACTGCTCGCTCTGAAGTGGGGCGACGTCAACCTGGCCGGTGGCATCGTCCACGTCCGTGGGGCGGTCACCGTCGGCTGGACTGGGAAGTTGCAAGTGATGGCGCCGAAGACCCAGCGCAGTCGGAGGGACGTCCCCCTCGTTCCGATAGCCGTGGAGGCGCTTGCATGCCATCGAGAGCGGCTCGGATCCGGAGCGTCTGATCTGCTTTTCCCAGGTAGAGGCGGCCCCATGTCAGGGAGTACGGTCTACGTCGCCTTCCGCCAGCTTCTGGAGGAGGCGGGCCTGCCTCGCATCCGCTTCCACGACCTACGCCACACGGCCGCCACCCTGCTTCTGGCGCGAGGAGTGTCCGCGCACGTCGTGGCCGGGCTGTTGGGGCATGCCAACGTCTCGACCACTCTTGGGGTGTACGGCCACGTCACGCGTGGCCTGGAGGCTCAGGCGGCTACCCAGATCCAGGAGATCTTCGCCAGACCGTTCTCGTAGTCACCCACCTTTTGAGACCGTCTTCCGGGAGCCGCATGATCGATCCGCACCAGACCACAGGGAGTTCGCCAGCACCGACCATTCGGTAGACCGTCCGCTTCGACAAGCCGAGCATGGCTGCGGCTTCCGGCACGGTCCGAAGCAACTTGGGTGGCGTCTCCATTTTCGGCACGTCAGGTGGAAGGCTCTCGTTCGGTCAACGAGGCAGTGCCGATGGGGTGGCCCTTTCGACTGGTGAGGGCGACGGGCCGAGCCAGGAGCACGCTCTGGTAGCCGATGCGGGACCGGTTGCTCGATCCCCACGCTCGTCCAACGAGTTCGAGCCGGAGCCTTGCGGCTGCGAGGACAGCGCTCACTGGCGGGGCCCGCTGTCGTCTCGGAGGGCACAACCGGCCCCGCCCCTTTCTGGCGCGGCCCCGGCATCCCAGTCATCGACGACGTCGATCCGCTGCCTCCGCTTGCGAGCCACAATGCCGGCAAAGTCCTCGCCCTTCCGCTCGAGGTAGCGGGAGATCGCGGGCGCCGTTCTGGCAAGAGCGGCGCCGATACCCGGAGCGGCCCCCAGGGCGGCCAGGCTGGAAGCGTAGCCCACCAGCCCCCGGATTATGCGCAACTCGTCAGCCGACCGGACCATGTCCCGCACCAGCGGTGATGTCGGGGCCCCTATCTCGGCCTGGCGGATCACCGTCCACTCCGGAGCCTCCGGCCAGCGGGACCGGTTCGAGTCGGTGGTGGGAGTGCGCAGCGACAGCCACTCGGTCGCGTAGCGCCACAGCTCCTGCCGTGCCGCCAGCGCCTCTTCTGGAGTCGAGCATCCCAGCGAGACCAGGGAGCGGCGGCGGAACTGGAACTCGACCCGCCAGACGGGCTGGTCTTGGTCCCAGTCCACCCACAGTGTCTTCGGCCACTCGGACCCACGGACGCTGAGCTCGAGCGTCTTGTCGTAACAGCGAGCCATCAGGTCACCGCCGCCGAAGACGAAGCCACTCGGCCTGCGGCCCCTCCGGTGGACCTGGTCCTGGGCTGGCATGGAGTACGCCCGCCGGCGGACACCACGGCAGTGGAAGCGGTCGAAGTCCTCAATGACTGGAGACCAGCCTTGAAGGTCGCAGTAGACGTCCAGACGGGAGATCCCCAGTATCGGCTCGTCCCGCATCACGTTGGCGTCCAGCCACTGGGATATCTCGGCCGCGGCCTGGTCCGCTCCTCTGGAGTGGAGGTATGCCGAGTGAGCCTGGATGAAGACCGGCGGGAAAGGAGGGGAAGCCCCAATCGCCACCTCGATGTTGGGAGAGCTGGCCCAGAACGGATAGCTCCGCCACCCGTGGGGCCGCAACGCCACCGAGAGCGACTGCTCCCCCCAGGTGACCACCTGCAGCTCCTTGGTACGCTGAGACTCCTCCTTGAGCGCCTCAAGGAAGACCAGCAGCCCGTCCTGCAGCTCGCCCCGGACGGAGCA
>DAHVDN010000037.1 GCA_027313505.1 Candidatus Dormiibacterota bacterium | reverse complement strand
GACCGGGAGGTTTCCCGGCTGCGAAGTTGCCCCTCAGAAGGAGCGGCAGATTCGGCGCGGGGCTCCAGATCAGTCCCCCTGAGGGTGTCTGCTTTCGAGGTCGTCATCGCCCAAGGTAGTCTCGTCTGCTGACGGCGGCCAGCACGTCGGCGGTCTCTGCGTCATATCGCTATGACGATCCCGATCCGGCCTTGACATTCAGGACCCAACGAAACCGGTCACGATCACCGATCGCCTTCCATTGTTGTTATTGATCTTAAAAAACGGAAGATCGGGTGTTTCCACGCAGTCGGCCTGGGTGTTTACCACAGGTGGTTGACTTAGCATAGGTATCAGGGCTAGCATCAGCGCCGAAGATCTGGTCAAGCGGTCCGGTGGGCTGGTTTCCGGACTTGAGCCCTTCTCCAGATTCTGAGTCGGTTCAGCAGGTTCCAGAGTGGAGGGTGTAGAGACCATGGCAACCGAGATCAAGCCCCTGCATGGTGAGGGTCGGTCGATGTTCGGCCTCAGCGGCATCTGGGGGGAGCTCAGCGCGGAGTTCTTCGGCACGTTCCTATTGCTGGCCTTTGGCGACGGGGTGGTGGCGGCAGCGGTGGCGGGTCTTCCGGGCTCGGGACGTACGGGCGGTCCGACCGTGATCTTCAACGGGGTTGGGGGCTGGCTGCTCATAACTTGGGGATGGGCCTTCGCGGTGGCTCTGGCGGTGTACGTGGCCGGCGGGGTGACCGGGGCGCATCTGAACCCGGCCGTCACGCTGGGGCTTGCGGTGAGGCGCCGCTTCTCCTGGAACAAGGTGCTGCCGTACTGGGGCGCAGAGCTCCTCGGGGCATTCTTCGGTGGCCTGCTTGTGTACATGGTCTACGGTCCCGCTATCCAGGCCTTCGACATCGCCGCCAAGGCCGTGCCCCAGCAGGGAACGGCCCT
The DNA here is from genome assembly GCA_027313505.1 of Candidatus Dormiibacterota bacterium. Classification (GTDB taxonomy): domain Bacteria; phylum Chloroflexota; class Dormibacteria; order Aeolococcales; family Bog-877; genus AG-12. The sequence goes on along the minus strand of DAHVDN010000037.1, from coordinate 28,361 downwards.
GGCCACCTATTCGATATTCGCAACCTTCCCAGCAGCCTATTTCCACGGCAGCAGCCTCGGGCCCCTGATCGACCAGATCGTCGGTACCGCCTTCCTGCTGATCTTCGTTTTGGCGCTGACCGATGGGCGCAACTCGGTGGCGCCTCAGGGGAACATGGGCCCGCTGCTCGTGGGCATCGCTGTAGCCGCGATCGGGATGTCATACGGACCCAACGCCGGCTACGCCATCAACCCCGCCCGTGACTTCGGACCCAGAATGGTCGCCTGGCTCTTCGGTTGGGGCAAGACCGCCTTCCCGGGCACATTCAGCTCAGGGGCCTTCCACTTCTCGAATTACTTCTGGGTGCCGATAATCGGGCCCCTGATTGGGGCAGTTGTTGGGGTGATCCTCTATGACTGGTTCATCGGCGACATCCTGGCCTCCCGGATGAAGAAGGGGGAGACCCCCGATCCCGGCCGCGCGGTTCCGACCGAGTAGAGGGACAACGTCGTGAAGAAGCTGATCAACAACCCGGAGAACGTGGTCCGAGAGGAGTTGGAGGGCATCGCAGCCGCCCACTCCGACCGGCTGCGGGTCTCCCTGGATCCTTACTACGTGATGAGATCTGATGCCCCGGTCAATGGGAAGGTCGCCATCGTCTCCGGCGGTGGCTCCGGTCACGAGCCGATGCATGGGGGTTTCGTCGGCCCCGGCATGCTTGATGCCGCCTGCCCTGGGGAGGTTTTCACCTCGCCCACCCCCGATCAGATCCTGGCCGCCACCAAGGCGGTGAGCGGTGGAAGTGGGGTGCTGCACATCGTCAAGAACTACACCGGGGACATCCTCAACTTCGAGATGGCCGCCGACCTGGCGAAGGAGGAGGGGATCGAGGTGGAGGCGGTCGTGACCAACGACGACGTGGCGGTTCAGGACAGTCTCTACACCGCGGGTCGACGCGGGGTTGGGGTCACCGTCCTGGCCGAGAAGATCTGCGGGGCAGCAGCGGAGGCGGGGAGGAACCTGTCCCAGGTGGCCGAACTCTGCAGAAGGGTGAACTCTGAGGGCCGCACGATGGGAATGGCCCTCACCTCCTGTACCGTGCCCGCCGCCGGTAAGCCGACATTCGAGCTTGGCGACGATGAGATGGAGATAGGCATAGGGATCCATGGCGAACCAGGGCGCCAGCGGCGAAAGGTGGCCCCGGCCGACGAGATCGTGGACCTCATGGCCACCGCCATCACCGACGATCTGCCATTCAGGTCGGGAGACCGGGTCCTAGCGTTCGTAAACGGCATGGGTGGCACCCCCCTTATCGAGTTGTACATCGTCTACCGGGCGCTCGCCCGTTTCCTCGGTGGACGAGGGATCAGCATCCAGCGCAATCTGATCGGCTCCTACATCACCTCCCTGGAGATGGCGGGATGTTCGATCACCCTTCTGCGGCTGGATGATGAGATGCTGGGGTACTGGGATGCCCCGGTGAATACTCCGGGCCTGCGCTGGGGGGCCTGAGGTCGATGGGCGGCGGCCGCATGCTGCGAAGGAGCTGAGATGGGTGTCACCTACGAGCAGGCGACGGCACTCATTTCCAACTTCGCCGCGGCCGTCGCCACCAACAAGGAGTACCTGACCGAACTCGATTCTGCAATCGGCGACGGAGACCACGGGATCAACATGGATCGAGGCATGCGCGCGGTCATGCCCAAGGTCGAGGCGCTCTCGGGAGCTGACATCTCGACCCTGTTCCGGACGGTCGCGATGACCCTGATCTCTACCGTTGGAGGCGCGAGCGGACCACTGTATGGGACGCTGTTCCTTCAACTCGGGACCAGCTCGAAGGGCAAGGCGGAACTGACTCCTGGCGACTGGTCAGAGGCGCTGGCGGCCGCCGTCGCCGCGGTGCAGTCACGGGGCAAGGCGGTGCCTCAAGACAAAACCATGGTGGACGCCTTGCTGCCGGCCAGCCAGGCGCTGGCGGCGAGGCTGGCGGCTGGAGACGACTTCGCGAGTTCTCTGGCGGCGGCCGAGGGGGCGGCTCACCAGGGCGCGCTGGAGACGATTCCATTGGTGGCCAGACGGGGTCGGGCCAGCTACCTCGGAGAGCGGAGCGCTGGGCATCAGGATCCGGGGGCGACCTCCTCATGGCTGCTCATGACCGCCACACGGGAGGCCTTCGCGGAGGGGAAGTAGGCGCGGGACGGGGACGGCCGAAATGGCCGCCCCGGCAAGATTTGCGGAAGTGGAGGTGGCGCGATGGCAAAGTACGTGGGGGCGCTCGATCAGGGCACCACTAGCACGCGGTTCATGATCTTCGACCACTCGGGAACTGTGATCGCCGTCGATCAGAAGGAGCATGAGCAGATCTTGCCCAAGCCGGGTTGGGTCGAGCATGATGCCATGGAGATCTGGCAGCGCAGCCAGGAGGTAATCGCCGGCGCCCTCCAGAAGGCCGGCTGCGCCGCCTCGGATCTGGCGGCCATTGGGGTAACCAACCAACGCGAGACCGCGGTGGTCTGGGATCGGACGACCGGCAAGCCTGTTCACAACGCGATCGTCTGGCAGGACACCAGGACCGATGCCATCTGCAACGAGCTCGCCAAGGATGGGGGACAGAACCGGTTCCAGGCGAAGGTCGGGCTTCCCCTCGCAACCTACTTCTCCGGACCCAAGGTGCGATGGATCCTGGACAACGTGCCCGGGGTGCGCGCCAAGGCCGAAAACGGCGACGTGGTCTTTGGCAACATCGATAGTTGGTGCATCTGGAATCTGACCGGCGGGGTGAACGGTGGTCTTCACATCACCGATGTGACCAACGCCAGCAGGACCATGCTCATGGATCTCAAAAGCCTCCAATGGGACGAGGAGATCCTCGGAGTTATGGGGATCCCCAAGGCGATGCTGCCGACGATCCGACCGTCGAGTGCGGTCTACGGAACCTGTGTCTATCCGTTGGAAGGGGTTGCGGTCGCGGGCGACCTGGGAGACCAGCAGGCGGCCGTCTTCGGACAGACCTGCTTCAGTCCCGGTGAGGCCAAGAATACCTATGGAACTGGCAACTTCCTCCTGTTGAACACGGGCACGTCCCCGGTCCCTTCCAAGAGCGGGTTGCTCACCACCCTCGGATACAAGATCGGTGATGAGGCACCGGTCTACTGCCTTGAGGGTTCGATCGCGATCACCGGGGCATTGGTGCAGTGGTTGCGTGACAACCTGGGCATGATCAAGAGCTCGGTTGAGGTGGAGCAGTTGGCGGCGACGGTGGAGGACAACGGCGGTGTCTACTTCGTTCCTGCCTTCTCGGGGCTCTTCGCGCCCTACTGGCGCGGAGACGCCCGTGGCGTAATCGCCGGCCTCACCCGCTACGTCAACAAGGGCCACATCGCCAGAGCGGTGCTGGAAGCGACGGCCTGGCAGACCAAGGAGGTGGTCGACGCCATGGACAAGGACTCAGGGGTCGCGCTCACCTCACTGAAGGTGGACGGCGGAATGGTCCACGATGAGCTTCTTATGCAGGTGCAGTCCGACGTTCTGGGAGTTCCGGTCATCAGGCCCAAGGTGGCGGAGACCACCTCGCTGGGAGCCGCCTACGCGGCCGGGCTCGCGGTCGGCTTCTGGAAGCAGCTGGATGAGCTCCGCGCAAACTGGGCGGTGGATCGCACCTGGGAGCCTCATATGGATGCCGCCAAGCGTGACAGCCAGTACGCACTGTGGAAGAAGGCTGTGACCCGCACGTTCGACTGGGTGGAATAGGCCAGAGTCCCCAGCAGATCAGAGACGGGCTTGGCCCTCAGCCAGATTGAGACCGACCTACTGGTCATTGGTGGCGGATCCACCGGTGCCGGGGTGGCATGGGACGCCGCGCTGCGCGGCCTCCATGTCACCCTGGTGGATCGGGGCGACCTGGCAACCGGGACCACGGGGCGGTTTCACGGGCTCCTCCACTCCGGAGGACGCTACGTGGTCAAGGATCCGTCGTCAGCGCGGGAGTGTGCCTCAGAGAACCTGATTCTGCGGCGGGTGGCCGCGGACTGCATCGAGGATACCGGCGGCCTGTTTGTGACCACTCCCGTTGACGACCCCGCCTACGCGGATCGGTTTGTCGAGGGGTGTGGGGCAGCTGACATACCGGTGGAGGAGATCACTGTGGGCGCGGCGCTGGCTCGGGAGCCGCGCCTCAACCCCAGGATCAGCCGCGCTTTCGTGGTCCCGGATGCATCTATCGATGCTTGGAAGACGGTGTGGGCGTGCGTTCGAGGTGCGACCGCGCGGGGGGCCAAGGTGCTCCCCTACCACCAGGTGATGTCGTTGACGATGACCGCCGATGCGGTCACCGGCGCATATCTCCGCGATGCCCGCAGCGGCGAACAGCTCAGGGTGAGGGCCAGGTGCACGGTCAACGCCGCCGGGGCGTGGAGTCGCCGGGTGGCTGAGCTGGCGGGCTGTGAGGTCGGGGTGGTTCCGGGCAAAGGGATCATGATCGCCATGAACCATCGGGTGGTGAACACGGTTGTGAACCGCTGCACCATGCCTGGGGATGGGGACATCATCGTCCCGATAAGGACGGTGAGCGTGATCGGGACCACCGATATCCCGGTCTCCGACCCTGACCACATAGACCCCACCCGAGAGGAGATAGCGGAGATGATGGAGGCTGGGGAGGCTCTGGTTCCCGGCTTCAGTCAGGGGAGGGCGCTGCGGGTTTGGGCGGGCGCTAGACCGCTTTTCCCCAAGACCACAGGGAAGCAGGTCAGTGACACCAGAGAGGTGACCCGGTCGCATTCCGTGCTGGACCATGAGGCACTCGACGGAGTCGGCAACTTCCTGACCATAACCGGGGGAAAATTCACGACCTTCCGCCTCATGGCCAAGGACGCGCTGGACCTGGCGGCTCGCAAGCTGGACCTCAGCGCGGAGTGCACGACCGCCACCGTGCCTCTCCCAGACAGTGAGTCAAAGCGCTTCTACTGGATCGGAGCGCGACAGGAGGAGATGGAGCACGAGGCTCCGGATGACCCTCTCATTTGCGAGTGCGAGCTGGTCTCCAGAGGGGACCTGCAGGCGGCTCTGGCGCGTCGATCCGACTGGCAGTTGGACGATCTCCGCCGCGCGCTGCGGATCGGGATGGGTCCCTGTCAGGGAGGGTTCTGCGCTTTCCGGGTTGCCGCCACCCTCCACCGGGACGGTCAGTACGATCGATTGGCGGCCAACCACGCCCTCGGAGCATTCGTCGAGGAGCGCTGGAAGGGGGTGAAGCTGATCTCGTGGGGGGATCAGCTGCGCCAGACCAGGCTGGATCAGTGGATTTTCCAAGGCATTCTGGATGTGGAGCACCTACCCAAATGACCAGGTGCTGCCGGCCAAGTTCTGGGGCTGTTCAGGGATGAGGCACGACGTGGTTGTCATCGGTGCCGGTTTGGCCGGCCTGACCGCGGGGATACGGCTGGCGCAGGAGGGGCTCGACGTGGCGATGTTTGCCACGGGGCACGGCGCCCTGCCGCTGGCGCCGGCGGTCGTCGATGTGCTCGGCTACGCCCCGGACCGGGTGGAGAGTCCCCGGGTCGCACTCCCATCCTTTGTGGCGCAGCACCCGGAGCATCCGTATGCCTGCCTATCAATGGGGGTGCTGGCGGCCAGTTTGGACTGGTTCAAGGAGCTGGTGACCCCGCTGGGGTACACAGGTTCTCTGGAGCGCAACCTGCTGCTGCCCACCGCGCTCGGCGGGCTCCGCCCAACTTTGCTGGCGCCCGAGACGATGGCCGCCGGCGATCTGGGCGGTGGTGGCGAGGTCCTGATAGTCGGGATCGCAAGTTACAGGGACTTCTACCCGAAGCTAGTGGCCCAGAATCTCACTGCATCCGCGCCAGCTGACGGTCGCCGGATCGTCGCCCGGGCGGTGGAGGTGGCTCTGGCGGGAGATCCCCGGGACCTCCGCCCTCAACTTCTATCCAGACGGCTCGAGGAACCGGCGGTTCGCTCCGATCTGGCCAGGTCAATCCGTGCCGAACTCGGGTCGGAGGCGGCGGTCGGCATCCCCGCCGTGCTCGGTCTGGAGCGCTCCCACGAGGTGTGGACTGACCTCCAGCGTTGGCTTGAGCGTCCGGTATTTGAGATCCCGACCATTCCCCCATCTCTTCCCGGCCAGCGCCTGCAATCGCTGCTCACGCAGCTGTTCCGCAGCTTCGGAGGGCGGCTTCAAATCGGTAACACCGTGTTGGGCGGACAGGGAGCCAACGGTGTTTTGGAGTCGGTGACGGTCGCCCAGGCGTCCAGAGAGATATCGGTCTCCGCCGGGCACTTCCTGCTGGCGACTGGCGGAGTTGGAACGGGAGGCATTGTGGTCGATCGGAAGGGGATTCCCCGTGAGGCAGTCCTGGGCCTACCCGTGACCCTTGCCGGGTCCCCGAGTGAGGTGAACCCGGAGTACTTCGGGCCCCAGCCGGTGGACCGCATCGGCCTTGCGGTCGACGAACGATTGCGACCCTTGGGAGACGACTTAGGGCACCTCTTCTCAAACCTACATGCCGCGGGGGCGACTCTGGCCGGAGCGGAGCCATGGAAGGAGAAGTCAGGCCACGGCATAAGCCTGGCGACCGGCTTCGCCGCTGCTGCCGCCATCTTGGAGGAGAGGGGTTGAGCACCGAGGCGCTGGCGCCGTTCGAGGTCCGATCGTCACTTGACCACTGCATCAAATGCACCGTCTGCGAGAGTTCCTGTCCGGTGGCCGCGGTCACTCCCCTGTTTCCCGGGCCCAAGACGGTCGGCCCCCAGGCGGAGCGATTCAGAGCTGGAGACCACTCCCCGGACCTCTCCGTCGACTACTGCTCCGGTTGCGGCATCTGCACTCGGGTGTGCCCCCAAGGGGTCCGTATCGCCGAGATCAACTCCAGGGCACGGGCCGAGATGAAGGTGGAGAGGGGCATCCCGATGCGAGACCAGATCTTGGCCCGGCCGGGCTATATGGGCAAGGCGGGCCGGCCGGTGGCACCCCTTTTCAACTGGGCCCTGGCGAACCCCGTGGTCAGGTTGCTTGGGGAGCGAATCGTTGGGGTGCACCGGAAGGCGCCAGTACCGCTCGCTGCCTCGCGCTCCTTCTCCTATTGGGCCGGTCGCCGCCGCAGGTTTCTGGCACCTCGACGAGTGGTCTATTTCCACGGTTGCAGCACCCAGCACTTCGAACCAGAGGTGGGCAAAAAGGTGGTCGCGGTGCTGGAGCACAATGGCTTCCAGGTCCTCATTCCCAAGCAAGATTGCTGCGGGCTGCCGCTGCAATCTAACGGCATCTTTGGGGCGGCACGCCGGTATGTGGAGCGTCTGGCAACTCAGCTCTCGGTGCCCGGAACTGAGGGCCTTCCGGTCATAGCGTCATCCACCAGCTGCGGACTGATGCTGAAGAAGGAAGCGCTGGAGATATTGGGCGTCGAGGATGGCCACCTAGCGGAGATCAGCAAGCGCACCTACGACCTCTTCGAGTTCCTGCTGGAACTGCACGAGCGTGGAGAGCTGCGCACCGACTTTCAGCCCGTTCCGCTGACCGTGGCCTACCATGCACCGTGCCAGCAGCAGAACCAGCTCATCGGCAAGCCCGCCCTGGATCTGCTGCGGCTGGTGCCAGCTCTTCGACTGGTGGAGATGGACCGACTCTGCTGCGGGATCGCCGGCACCTACGGCACCAAGCGGGAAAAGTACGACATCGCCATGCGCGTCGGTGAGCCGCTCTTTGCGGACATCAAGACCGCCTCACCGGATTTGGTTGCCTGCGACAGTGAGACCTGCCGCTGGCAGATCGCCAAGGCGACCGGTGTCACTGCAGTGCATCCGCTGGAGGTCCTTTACAGGGCTTATGGCGGCTCCTGAGGCAGTTGACCTGACACCGGCCGAGGGGCTGGTAAGTCTGGTCCTGGTATCCCACAGTCGCCTGGTCGCCGAGGGAGTGGCCGAGTTGGCCGCCGCTATGGCGAGCTCGGTGAGGATAGTACCGGCGGGGGGGTTGACCCCTCCAGAAACAGCGCTTGGGACCGACGCCAACCGGATAGCCGCGGCGATGCGGGACGCGTGGTCCCCCGCTGGTGTCCTGGTGCTGATGGACCTGGGAAGTGCGATCCTGGCGGCGGAGTTGGCCCGCGAGATGCTGGGATCCGAACTCCGGGCGCTGGTCCGCCTGAGTGACGCTCCCCTGGTCGAGGGAGCGGTGGCGGCTGCGGTCTCGGCCCAGATCGGGGAGCCGCTTTCCGCGGTCGCCGACGCTGCCCGTGCCGGACTTCAGGGCAAGACGGATCAGATGGACGGGCCCTCAGAGGGGCCCCCCGAGCCACCTCCCTCCCAAGCCCCCTCCGGGGATTGGGTGGAAGCACGCTTTCTCGTCGACCTACCGATGGGGCTTCACGCCAGGCCGGCCGCTCGTCTGATCCAGGCAGCTGCGAACTGGGACGCGGAGGTGACGGTGAGCAACGCGACCACCCAGAGGGGGCCGGTGAGTGCTCGGAGCCTGAACGCGGTTGCCTCCCTCCAGCTCCGCCAGGGTCAGGAATTGGTAGTACGGGGACGGGGGCCGCAGGCCGCCCGGGCTCTCCAGGCAGTCCGTGCGCTGGCCGACCAGCGCTTTGGCGAGCCTCCGGAGGGGGGCGCGGAAGAGGTCACTGCACTGGTCCAACAGGTGGGGCCGCGGCCTTCGGGAGCGCTCGCCGGAATCGCCGCCTCCCCCGGGGTCGCTCTCGGGCCGGTGATTCGTCTCACCAGGCCAACTCTCACCATCCCCGATGGGACACCCGGGACGGCCGCCGAGGAGGATGGGGCGCTCACCCTGGCGCTCCAGCGCAGCCGCTCGGAGTTACTGGCGGTGCGGGAGGCCACCCGGCGGCGTGCCGGGGAGTACCAGGCCGGCATCATCGACGCCCACCTCCTCTTCCTTGAGGACCCCGAACTGGTCGAAGCGGCGCGCCACCTGATCACAGAAAGGGGGATGGGAGCTGCAAGGGCGTGGTCGGAGAGCACCTCGGTCGCGAAGGGGACCTGGGACAGAATGGAAGACTCCCACCTGCGCCTTCGCGCCGGTGACCTGGAAGGGGTGGCCCAGATGGTCCTCGCCCATCTCCTCAACGTTCCGCAGTCGGCGCCGAACGGGAGGGGGTTGCTGGTGGCGGAGGAGCTGACGCCGACAGAGACTGCCACCCTGACGCCTGGCGACATCCTGGGGATCGCGACTGCGGGGGGCGGCCCCACCTCCCACAGTGTGATTCTGGCCCGTTCGCTCGGCATCCCGGCGGTGGTCGGTCTTGGGCCGTCTCTCATGGCCATCCCAGATGGCACCCCTGCGCTCCTGGACGGGGACCGAGGCTTCTTCCTTCCGAACCCGGACCCGGAATCGGCGGGGAGGGTTGAGGAGATCCAAAGGTCGACGGCTGCTGAGCTGGCCCAGGCCCAGGAGGTGGCCAACCAGCCGGCGGTCACCAAAGACGGCATGGCTGTCGAGGTCGCAGCCAACATCGGGTCGCTGGCCGAGGGGAAGGCGGCAGTTGAATTCGGTGCCGATGGAGTGGGGTTGCTTCGAACTGAGTTTCTCTTCCAGGGAGCCTCCCAGATGCCGGATGAGCCAACCCAGGTGGCCCTCTACGAACGGATAGCGGAAGTTCTGGGGGGCCGACCTCTCACCATTCGCACCTTGGACGTCGGGGCGGACAAACCGCTCCCCTACCTGGTCCGCCCGGCGGAAGACAATCCCGCGCTCGGGGTGCGTGGAGTACGACTGGGTCTGGCCGAGCGAGAACTTCTTACGACCCAGCTTCGGGCGATTCAGGCGGTCTCCCGGAAGTTCCCATTGCGGGTGATGTTCCCGATGGTTGCGACCGCCTCCGAGGTCCGGCAGGTGGCCGCAATTCTGGCAGCGGTCCGTTCGGCGGAGCCCGCTACCGATCCTGCGACGATGGAGGTGGGAATCATGGTTGAGGTCCCTTCGGCAGCACTCGCCGCCCGGACCCTGGCCCCACTTGTCGACTTCATGTCGATCGGGACCAACGACCTATCCCAGTACACCATGGCGGCAGACCGGACCAATCCAGGGGTGGCAGCTCTAGCCGATCCACTTCACCCCGCGGTCCTGCGCCTCATCAAGGAGACCTGCCTGGCCGCCTCGGAGACAGGAATCTGGGTGGGGGTCTGCGGAGAGCTCGCGGGTGAGCCGAGCGCCACCGAACTCCTGATCGGGCTGGGTGTTCGGGAGTTGTCGATGTCGCCCAGGCGGGTGGCAGTGGTCAAGCAGGCAGTCCGGAGCGTTGACTCGGTGCGGGCTGGCCTGCTCGCTGACCGGGCGCTAGCGCTCGGAGGAGCCGACGAAGTTCGCAAGCTGATCGCCGGCGACCCGCTGCTCGTACCCGGTTGATTCGTCGGTCGGCTGGTAGGATCAGGAAGCTGCAGAGGCTTAGGCGCGGCTGGCAGGTCAAGCTTGGACTCAGCGCCGATCGGTGAGGGAACGCCTTGCGGATATGGTGGGCGGCCCGTTTCGGCAAGTCGGCTTCTGCACTGGGCTTCGGAGTTCGACGGAATCCATCCTCAGCACCTCGTGAGAGTCCCCGCCCGCGGGCGGCTGGCCGATGAGAGCTCCTGATGCCGTCCCGGGGGAGCCGGTGAGCACCTCACCGCTGGCGGAGGAGCGAGGAGGGGCTTGGCAGACCGGGATGGTTGCGGGGGCGACCGGGTTGAGGCTGGTCCTCGCCCCAGTTGTGATGGGGTTGGTCCTTGGCCGGATGGACCTGGCAGCGGCGGCTCTCTTTCTCCTGGCAGCGCTCACCGACTATCTGGACGGCTACCTGGCCCGCCATTGGCGGGTGAGCACAGCGACTGGAAGCTTCCTCGACACCACAGCCGACAAGGTCCTGGTGACCGCGGCCCTGATCGGGTTGGTGGGAATCTCCAGGACCTCGGCCTGGGCCGCCCTGGTGATCGTCGGCAGAGAGTTGGTGATCATGGGGCTTCGCGGCTCGGCAGCGCTGCAGGGGGTACTCATCACCGCCTCCCAATTTGGCCGGGTCAAGGCTGCGACTCAGTTTGCGGCGATCCTGTGCTCGATCCTCGATCTCAGTCGCCCGCTCGGACCTCTGGGCTTGGACCAGTGGCTGATGTTGCTGGCTGTCGTGGTGACGCTGGGATCGGGAACTGACTATCTCATCCGCTTTGCGAAGGTGGCGGTCAGACAGCAGCGAAATAGCTCAGCGGCCTAGTACATGGCAGAGAAGGCCCTAGTTATCGGTTCGACAGGCTTTCTGGGAGGGGCGCTGGTGGTGGCCCTCTTGGAGGGAGGGGCCACGGTGAGAGCGGGCGTCCGCAACGCTGACGCTGCCTCCAGGATGTCGGCCCTGGGTGCAGAGCCTGCGTTCTTGAATGTGATGGATCCGGTGAGCTTGCGGGAGGCGAGCCGAAGCTGCTCGATCGTATATCACGCCGGTGGCGTGAACACGATGTGCCCGGTTGACCCCGGCAGGCTCTACGAGGTCAACGTGCAGGGGTCCCAGAACGTGGTTGATGCAGCCGCTGCGGCAGGTGCCCGCCGGGTCGTGTACACCTCCTCGGCAGCCTCCATCGGTGAGGCTCGAGGGACGGTGGCGACTGCGGACAGCCAGCATCGTGGGTGGTTTCTATCTCATTACGAGCGCTCAAAATTCCTGGGAGAGCAGCGTGTTCTGGCGAGGGGGCGGGAACTCGGAATTGAGATCGTCTGCGTCAACCCCTCGTCAGTTCAGGGTCCGGGGCGAACCAGGGGCACCGCGCGCTGGCTGATCCGGTACGCCAACGGCAAGCTGAGGTGGATGGTGGATACCAGGGTCAGCCTTGTGGCCATCGACGATTGCACCAGGGCGCACCTGCTTTCGGCAACCAGGGGCGTACCCGGTCAGCGCTACCTGGTGAACGGCGCCACGATGCCGATCCGTGAGCTGATCGAGCTGGTGGCCGAGGTCTCGGGTCGGCAGCGCCCGGTTCGCCTGCTCCCACCGTGGTTGGCACTAGGCGGTGGGAGCTTGGTCGGATGGGCCTACAAGATCCGCTCTCGCCGGCCCCCCGTCTGCGGCGAGATGGTGCGCACGCTCCTTCACGGGCATGCCTACGACGGCACCCGAGCGGCGAGGGAGCTGGGGTTCGAGTACACGCCGATGCCGGAGTTCGTGGGGGCCACCTTGCGTTGGTATGCCGAGCAGGGTCTGGTATCCCAAGCGGTCGGGACCGGACCGGACTGAAGGCGTGCCCGCTCCCAGAACCGGACCTATACTCGGAGCAGACGGCTTGGCCTTCCGATCGGGCTGAGATGGCCCCTCCATGCGAAGGTGCAGATGGCAGTAGATCCGGAGGGCCGGCGGCCCAGTCCATGGCGTAAGGAGTACCGGCGAGACAGGGACCTTCCCTGGGCTCGCAGCCCCGCCGCTCGCGCGGTCCGCTCGGGACTTCTCAACTTCGTCATCGGCCCGGTGTTCCGCTACTACGGGCGCCCGACCGTCTTTGGGCTTGAGAATCTTCGCGGGCTGCGTCCTCCCTTCCTGCTGGCCGCCAATCACTCCAGCCACCTGGACACCCCGGCCATCCTGTTGGCTCTGCCCCCCCGTGTGCGGCGGCGCACCCTGGTGGCGGCCGCCGCCGACTATTTCTTCGACGAGGCATGGAAGGGGGCTCTGGTGGCGTTGGCGGTGGGGGCCATCGCGGTGGAGCGGGAGCGTCCACCGCGCCAGTCGGTCAAGTTGGTTCGAAGACTGCTTTCCGAAGGCTGGAACCTGGTCGTCTTTCCCGAGGGGGGCCGAAGCGCCGATGGACGACTTCACAGCGGCAAGCGCGGCATTGCCCATCTGGCAGCCGCGGCCGGAGTGCCCGTGGTGCCGGTGGGAGTCGTGGGAACCTTCGCCGCCCTGCCCGCGGGCTATCACTGGCCCCGCCGGGCCCGGGTGGAGGTCCACTTCGGGTCGCCGCTCTTCACCGAGGGTCATCCCAAGCCCGGTCCCGGCCCCGGCGGACTGCGCTTCGCCACCGAGGGGATCATGGCCTCGATCCAAGCGCTGACCGGCCAGGAACTGGCCCAGGAGGGCGCCCACTCCGGGCAATCTGGCCGGGTGACCACCGGTTAGGATCGAGGCCGACTCGAGGAGGTCGATGGCTGTTGCGGGACGACTCCGCTTACGCTATTTGCGAAGGTGGCTTGGATTCGCCCAATTCGGAGAGTGGAGATGATTTCTCGGCCGGGCGGCCCACCGGTCGGGATCGTGATGGGTTCGCGCTCTGACTGGGAGACCATGCGGGCGGCCGCTGACACCCTGGCCAGTCTCGGGGTCGGCTGCGAGACCCGTGTAGTATCCGCTCACCGAACGCCCGACCTCCTGTTCAGCTGGGCGGAGAGCGCTGCGGGAAGGGGCATTCAGGTGATCATCGCCGGCGCTGGGGGCGCGGCTCACCTGCCGGGGATGGTGGCCTCGAAGACCCACCTCCCGGTGCTCGGCGTTCCGGTCGAGAGTCGCTCCCTCAAAGGGATCGACTCGCTGTTATCGATCGTCCAGATGCCCGCCGGAGTTCCGGTGGGAGCGCTGGCGATTGGCAGGGCGGGGGCGGTCAACTCAGCCCTCTTGGCGGTTGCGATCCTCTCGCTCTCGGACCCCGCTCTTCGTGACCGGCTTGTCGAATGGAGGCAGCAGCAGACCGAACAGGTGCTCAGGCAGCCGGACCCCAGCACCGAGGACGAGGCCCCGGGAGGCTGATGCCGATCAGGGTCGGCTGCCTGGGAGGTGGCCAACTGGGGCGGATGCTGGCTCTCGCAGGGTACCCGTTGGGCCTTCGTTTCACCTTCCTGGACCCGGGCGAAGATTCGTCCGCCGGCCAGGTCGCGCAACAGTTGGTTGGCGACTACGATGACCCCTTGCTGCTGCAGCGGCTCGGGGAGACCTCGGACCTTGTGACCTTTGAGTTCGAGTCAGTGCCTGAGGCGTCGGCCACCCTGCTGGAAGCCCGTGGTCCGGTCTTTCCACCGCCAATCGCCCTGCGAGTGGGCCAGGACCGGGTTCTGGAAAAGCAGCTTTTCGCGAGGCTGGGCATCGCCTCCGCCTCCTACGCCGTGGTTGGCGGTGCCGAGGACCTCCCAGGCGCTTGGACGGCGGTCGCTTCGGCCTCAAGGCTCAAGTCGAGGCGGCTCGGTTACGACGGGCACGGTCAGTTCAGGGTCACCGAACCTCGAGAGTTGGAAAGGGGGTGGGCCGAGATCGGCGGGGTCGCCGCGATCCTGGAACAGGAGGTTCCCTTCGACCGGGAGCTGTCGATAATCGGAGTCCGTTCGGGCGAAGGGGACACCACCTTCTATCCCCTGACGGAGAACCACCACCTGGATGCGGTGTTGCGTTGTTCTCTGGCACCGGCCCCCGACAGTGCTGGGCTGCAGGGTCAGGCCGAGCTCATCTGCGCACGGCTCATGGACGCTCTGGACTACCGGGGCGTACTCGCCGTCGAACTCTTCCAGGTCGGTGAGGAGCTCCTGGCCAATGAGATCGCGCCCCGAGTTCACAACTCGGGTCACTGGACACAGGACGGGGCGGTCACCTCCCAGTTCGAGAGCCATCTCCGCGCCGGACTCGGATGGCCGATGGGCAGCACGCAGGCACTTGGTAAGAGCGTCATGATCAACGTCCTGGGGCGGCTCCCGGACCCCGCTGGGCTACTGGCCATTCCGGGGGTCCATCTCCACCTCTACGGGAAGGCCGAGCGGCCAGGGCGGAAGCTGGGGCACCTGAACGTAGTCGGGGACGATGGCAGCCAGGTCACCAGCTCCGCTCTGGAGGCCGCGACCCTCATGGGAGTGAAGCTGCCAACACCGCGCTACGGAGATTCCTTTTGGCCAAACTGACGGCGGGCAAGCCACTTGCCAGCGAGCTCTCACAGGTGGTCGGCCACAGCCAGCAGATTGGACGGCTGCGCCGCCAGCTTAGGGACGCGGCGGTTGCCCACGCCTACTGGATATCCGGACCGACCCGGGTCGGCAAGACCAGTTTGGCCCTGGCCCTGGCCGGTGAGCTGCTCGACGCCTCGCGGTGGCCCGGGGGGCTGCTGGCTCATCCCGACCTGTGGCTGGAGGACGGGGAGGGAACGCTCGGGATTGGCCGCATCTGCGATCGCGACTTCCACGAGGCTGAGGGACCCACCCTGCAGCACTTTCTCAGCCTCTCGGCGTTCGCCGGACGCTCCAAGGTAGCGGTCATCGCCAACGCCGACCGGATGTCGCTGGAGGCGGCGAACACCCTGCTGCGTCTGCTGGAGGAACCTCCCTCCAACTCGGTCATCTGCCTCACCACCTCCCGGCCGGATACCGAGAGCCTGCCCCCCACTCTCCGCAGCCGCTGTCAGGACCTCACCCTCGGCCACGTCGACGCCCGGCTGCTGGTGCCCTGGGTTGCTGAGTCGACCGGCTGCAGCCCGGCCGCTGCGGAGCTGGCTGCCGCCCTCTGTCAGGGCCGCCCCGGCCTGGCACTGGAGATGGTCGAGGATCCCGATCTGGAGGAGCGAAGTCGGGCTGCAGTGGGAGGGCTGCTGGCCTGCTCCGGGGCAGGCCCGGGGCGGTGGTTGGAGCTCAGCCGGGAGCTAGCCGAGCGGGGTCGCGACCGTAACCAGGTGATGTTCGCGGCCAGGAGCTGGGTGGCATTCCTAAGGGACTGCTGCTGCCTTTCCGCCGGAGCTCCGGAGCTCACCACACTTCCCCTCTGGGGAACCGAGGCGGCGTCCTGGGGGTCTGCTCTCGGACTCAAGGGTTGCCTAGAGCGGTACGATCTGGCTCTGGATGTCCTGTCGCGTCTGGCCGAGAAGGCCACGGCGCGGCTGGTGTTGGATAGGTTTCTGCTGCTCACCTTCGGGGGCGCCGCCCCGAACCCTCCCGCGTTGGGGTCGGAGTGAGCATCGGCACACTCCGGTTGGAGGTGGATCGATGACACTGGTGGTGGGAGTGAAGTTCCGGCGTCACGGTCCCCTCAACTACTACGACCCCGGCGCTGAGGAGCTGGCCCCCGGGGTCAGGATCGTGGCCGAGATCGCAAGAGGGCTGGAGATTGGTGAGGTGGTCATGGCGGCCGCCGAGCTCGACCCGGCCATGCTCCCCAGCCCACTCCCGCCCATCCTGCGCCGCGCCAGCGCCGAAGACATGGCCGAGCGTGAGCGGCTCGATGCTCGGCTTCCCGAGGCGATGCGAGTGGCCCGTGAGCTGGTGGAGGAGCGCGACCTCCCGCTGAAGATCGCGCGGGCGGAGATCAGCTTTGACGGGGCCCGTATCCTCTTCGACCTGACCGCTGAGCGTCAGACCCAATACCAGGATCTGGCGAAGGAGCTCGCGACCACTTTGCGCTGCCGGGTTGAGCTGCGCCAGATCGGGGCCCGCGACGAGGCGCGGATTCAGGATGGATATGGTCCATGCGGCAACCGCCTCTGCTGCTCCTCCTGGCTGAAGGAGTTCGTTCCCGTGACGATCAAGATGGCAAAGGAGCAGGGTTTGCCGCTCAACCCAACCCGGTTGAACGGGATGTGCGGAAAGTTGAAGTGCTGCCTGCAATACGAGAACGAGCAGTATGTCGACCTGAAGCGACGGCTCCCTCGCCCCGGCTCACAGCTGCAACTCGAAGGCGGCAGCGCGGTGGTCACCGAGATCAGCCTGGTTCGAGACCAGGTGCTGGTGACCATGACCGAGAGTGGGACCGTGCTAGCGGTTCCAGCGGTCAACCTGATGCAGGACCCTCGCGGCGAGGAGGGCTCCGGGGGTGCCCCCCCCAGGAGGCGAGGACGCAGGTCGGCTCCGGGATCCGCGGGGTCTACCTCCTCCGGCTGAAGCGCCATCTCCAGATTGCGACGGCCAGAGAGCCGAGCAGCAGTCCACCCAGAACGAAGGCGATGGACTGCCGGTGCCTCCCGCCGCCGTCGGGACTGGGGGGCACTATCTCCAACTCCGGGATGGCCGACAGTCTTGGACCCTCAGGAGCAGTGGCTGCCTCGCCCTGGACACTCCCCGGTTGGGCAGATTGGAGCTCCGACTCCAGGGCCCTCCGAAATCGGCCGATCAGGGACGAGACCGCCCGATCTCTGACTTCAGGGCTGACCTCGTCCAGGCGGCCCCGCCCATCGACCAGAACCGTCAAGCGCAAATCGGTGACGCCGGAGGTGGTCTCTCGCAATCGGGCTCGGACCTCCACATGACCCCTCCCACTCCCGCGGACCTCGCGGCCGCTCAGAGTCCAGGTCACCCTCCTTCCCGGCTCGTCAAGATGCTGGCGGGCGTATCCGCGATAGGTCACAGCGTGCCCGCCCAAGGTCACCCTGAGACTTCCACGGCCGTCTTCGCTGACGCTGAGTCCCGGAACCAGCCGGACGGCTCCACCCGATTCGACCAGGATCTCCCAGACGCGTTCATGGGGTGCGCTGAGTTCCATCGTCTCTATCAGGGTCACGGTTTTTCCTCCTGCTTTGGCTCCGATCCGGGCTCATCGGCTCCATCATTGGTGCTTGGGGGGGGCGACTGGACGGGCTCCCATCCGGGCAGATGTCCCCCCCTGGCAACGGTCGGGGACGGTGGGGTCAGGGTCGGCAACCTGGGTTGGGTCGGAGTTCGCGCGAGACCGATGGCGTCGGCCAGCGACTTACCCTGCGCCTGCCTTGCCACAACCATGGAGTTCCCCAGAAGGTCCTCCGGACCCCGGTGATCGGGACGGAAGATGATCAGAATGCTGCCGCCCAGGAACTGAAAGAAGAAGACGTAAACCCCCACAGGAGATGGCAGCAACAGCGGCACCCAGAAGGGGAGCGAGCGGAGCACCGCATCCCTCACGCGCAGGGGGCTCCCGTCCACCCGGGTGATCCGTAGCCTGAGGGCCAGCTTGCCCACGGTCGCCGAGAATCCTAGGTAGGAGGCAATCAGGTACGCGGCGGTGATCGCCTCCATGGCGATGTAGAAGTGGTAGACCGCCGGCTGATAGTTGGGGGTGTGGGCCACCGCGTTGGCCAAGCCCAGCTTCTGATGGCTGTTGTAGTAGTGGAGGGCCTGGGAGAGCGTGGGTCCGGCGATCAACTGGTAGGCGATCGCCTCAGGAACCAGCAGAACCAGGAAATCCAGGGCAGCCGCGGCGAACCTCGGCCAGACCGGCAACGCCCAGGGCCGGCCGGGGCTCGAAATGTACGTCAAGGTTGATCCCCTTCCAGAGGGGCCGCGGGGGACCGCGGAACCGCCTCTCAGCTTGGATTTTAGGGGGGTTGGCCCCGGCGGGAGCGGTCCCGATGGAAGACGAAGTGGTAACAATCTCAAATATCGGGCGGAGCCCGGCGAGTGGGGAACTAATCTGGCTTGATGCAGAAGCCCAGATGGGGCTGTACCAAGGCGCCTTGGCTCTTGACTCTCGCCCCAGCGAGAGCGGTGCTGGCGCGGCGCCTCCGGAGTGGCTCTCGAGGACAGGGGATGGTCGAGTATGCGCTCATCCTGATGCTGGTCGCCATGGTCGTCATCGTCATATTCATGGTGCTGGGGCACCACGTTGGGGGACTGTATTCCAACATCTCCAACGGCATCACGCAGGCCAGCAGCTGACCCTGTCCTCGGGGCCCTCCGGGCCCTCTGCTATCCTCGGTATCAGAAGGATGGCGGCCATCGGCCGTAAGCGCTTCGGCACCCAGGAGTTCCAACTCAGATGACATACGTCATTGGCGAGACCTGCATCGACGTCAAGGACAAGTCGTGTGTGGAAGTTTGCCCAGTCGACTGCATCATCGGCGGCGACGAGGACCGGATGCTCTTCATCGACCCGGAGGAGTGCATCGACTGCGGCGCCTGCGTTGACCCCTGCCCGGTGGATGCGATCTACGCCGAAGAGGATCTTCCCCCGGAGTGGGACGAGTACACCGCGATCAACAAGGAGTACTTCGCCGACCGGGAGTCCGCCAGGGCAAAGATCGCGGTCAAAGTGGCCATCCCTGTGGAACCCGCCTGACCCTCCAGCCAGTACCGCTTGGTGTCCTAGTACTGATTTCTTGGGGTCGTTCTTAGTGTCATCTCCACGATGGCTCGGCACTCGATCGCTGCTAGCCTGATTCCAGCAGGTGGCTGTCCACGAGGAGGAGCTGAATGGCTATGGCGATTGAGGGTAAGTTGGGAACGGTTCCAGGCACCGATCCCCAGGCGGTGATTGCCTTCGCGCGCGACCAGGGGATCAAGTTCGTCGACTATCGGTTCAGCGACCTGCTCGGGCAGTGGCAGCACTTCAGCGTGCCCACCTCCGAGCTCACCGAGCGGGTGTTCGCCGAGGGAGTGGGGTTCGACGGAAGCAGCATCAAGGGCTTCCAGGAGATTCAGGAGAGCGACATGCTCCTGATCCCGGACCCGCGCACCGCATGCGTCGACCCCGTGCTGGAGGTGCCAACCCTCTGGCTCATCTGCGACATTGTCGACCCGGTGACCAAGGCACGCTATAGCCGAGACCCCCGCTACGTGGCTCACAAGGCCGAGGCTCATCTCAGGGCCTCAGGAATCGCGGATACCAGCTATTGGGGCCCGGAGATGGAGTTCTACATCTTCAACTCCATCCGCTTCGACCAGACCGTGAACGAGGCCTACTACCACATCGACTCGGTCGAGGGAATCTGGAACAGCGGCAAGAATGGCGTCCCCAACCAGGGATTCCGTCCGCGTCTGAAGGAGGGCTACTTTCCGGTTCCGCCGGTCGACAAGCTCCAGGACTTGCGCAGCAGGATCTCGCTGGCGCTGGCGGATGCTGGGATTGACATCGAGGTGCATCACCACGAAGTCGGCACCGCTGGCCAGAGCGAGATTGACGTGCGCTACGACACCATGGTCTCGATGGCTGACAAGGTCTTGACCCTCAAGTACATCATCAAGAACGTCTGCTATCGCGAGGGCTACACCGCGACGTTCATGCCCAAGCCGCTCTTCGGTGACAACGGGAGTGGGATGCACACCCACCAGTCCCTCTGGCAGCAGGGGACTCCGCTCTTCTTCGACGGCAATGGGTATGCCCTGCTAAGTGACCTGGCGCGCTGGTACATCGGGGGCCTTCTCGCGCACGCGCCCGCGGTCCTTGCCTTTGCAGCGCCGACCACCAACAGTTACCGGCGGCTGGTTCCCGGTTACGAGGCACCGATCAAGCTCGCATACAGCGCTCGAAACCGCAGCGCCTGCATCAGGATCCCCACCTACAGCGAACGACCCGCGCTGCGTCGGCTGGAGTTCCGATCTCCCGACGCCACCGCCAACCCGTACCTCGCCTTCGCCGCCATGCTGATGGCCGGCCTGGATGGGATCAGGAACAAGATCGAGCCTCCAGCCCCAGTCGAGGCGGACCTCTACGAGCTCGAGGGAGAGGCCGCGGGCCGGGTAAAGGATCTTCCGGGGAGCCTAGAAGAGGTCCTTTACGCGCTGGAGCGTGATCACGACTTCCTTTACGAGGGAGGGGTTTTCACCGAGGACCTGGTCGAGACCTGGATCGCCCTCAAGCGGCAGCGAGAGGTGGACCCGGTGCGGTTGCGCCCACACCCCTATGAGTTCATGCTCTACGCCGACAGCTGAAGTCGGGACCGCCGCCCCGGGAGGGTCCGGGGCGGCGGTGTCCGCCGGAGGAAGTGCCGACGGAAGGAGGGAGTGGGACATGGTGCTCGCAGCTTTGAAGGGAGGGTGCTGCGGGCGTCCCTTGAGCGACCTTACGAGACTGTTCCCAGCCTTGGCGCCGAAGTTGCTGGCCTGTGACCTGGGTCACACGATCTTCAAGTAGGAGTGCTCAGCCGCTGCCGGCGGCGGCGGCGGGTGCCGCTTCCGCCGGGTGTCTGGTACCAATCACCAAGGTGACGCCGGCCAGCACCAAGCCGCCACCGACCAGGGTCGCGGTCCCGGGGTGCTCGCCCCTGATCAGGATGGCCAGGGCGGTGCCCACCAGCGGCTGGATGAAGAGCAGCGGCGCCAGTGCCCCTGGCATCACACGCTGAAGTCCGTAGAACCAACCCCAGTAACCAACGACCGTGGTGACGATCCCCAGGTAAAGCCCGGCGGCCACCACCCCGGCGGTCACCGGCGGCCACCCCCGGACCGCCAGGGCCGCGAGGCCCGCCGGCAACCAGGCAACCAGGCTTCCGGTGACAACAGCGGCGGTGATGAGGAAGGGGGGGTAGCGGGCGACGACGGTCTTGCCAACTATGGTGAACAGCGCCTCCAAGAGAAGGGAGATCACGATCAAAAGGTTGCCCGCCGCCTGGCTGGCTCCGAGCCCGGTCGGGGGGTGGAGCCCTCCCTCGACAACCAGGTAGATCCCGAGCCCGCCCGCTAGCAATCCCGTGGTTTCCCAACGGCGTACCCGCTCTCCCAGGATGAGCACGCTGAGCACGACCGTGAAAAGGGCTTCGGCGCCAATCAGTAGAGCCATGTTGGTTGCGGTCGAAAGGCTGAGGCCCCAGTACTCGAAGGCCTTGTTTCCGATGAAGCCGAGGGCGCACATCGCCACGAGGCGGAGCCGATCGCCGTTTGCCCGAGGGAGAAGCCGGCGATTGCGCCACAGGTAGGGGGCCAGAACCGCTCCGGCGATGGTGAACCTAAGCATGTTCAAACTGGCAAACGGCCAGCTGCTGAGCGCCAATTTGGCGGTCACGTACGACCCGGCGAACAGGCAGTTGGCCGCGGCCAGGATGAGCAGGGCGCGACGACGGGGACTCATGGAACTTCCGCGCCCTAACAGTGCAGGACGATGGTAGCTGGAGTCAGCCGGCGGCCCGGGCCGGCGCTGAGCCCCCTTCGCGAATCTCCAGCGCGGTTAGCGCCGCCTCCGCCACCCCCTCGGCGGTGAGGCCGAACTCGGCCAGGATCTCGGCCTGCGCCCCCTGAGGGAGAAACTGGTCGGGAAGTGCCACCTGCCTGACTGGGCACACCACCCCGGCCGCCATGAGCGTCTCCATCACGGCTGCGCCCAGGCCGCCCTTTGCGGTGTTGTCCTCGACCGTGACGACCGCTCGGTGGGAGCTCGCCCACTCAGGGAGCCGACGATCGATGGGCTTGAGGAAGCGGGCATTCACCAGAGAGGTGGTTACCCCGGCTGCCTCCAGCAGGGAGCAGGCGTTGAGGGCGACCGCCACCATCTTGCCAGAGGCGCAGATCAGGACATCCCTGCCGCCCTCCCGCACAAGCTCCCAATTGAGGCTGGCGAGCGGGCGGACATCCAGGGCCCGCTCTCCCGCCGCTCCCCTGGGGTACCGGATGGAGAATGGCCCCTGATGCCGGACGGCGGTGGCGGTGAGCCGCCCCAGCTCTGCGGCATCTTTCGGCGTCGAGACCACCATGTTCGGAACCAGGCGCAGGTAACTCATATCGAACATGCCATGGTGGGAGCTCCCGTCGGGGCCGGTCACCCCCGCTCGATCCAAAACGAACGTGACCGGCAGGCGGTGCAGACCAACATCGCATATCACCTGGTCGAAGGCACGCTGCAGGAAGGTCGAGTAGATGCAGACGACCGGGTGCAGTCCGCCCATGGCCAGCCCCGCCGCAAAGGTGACCGCATGTTGCTCCGCGATCCCCACGTCGTAGAAGCGATCAGGAAAGCGTGCCGCGAACTTCAAAAGACCGGTCGAGGAGGCCATCGCCGCAGTGATCGCCACCAGGGTGGGGTCCTCCTCCGCCAGCGCCACCAGCACGTCCTCGAAAACGTCGGTGTAGCTGACTCCCGCCCCGTGAATCTTCCCGGTGGAGATGTCGAAGGCGCCCACCCCGTGGAACTTGTCGATCTCATCGTCCTCGGCCGGGCTGAAGCCATGGCCCTTGTCGGTCACGACGTGGACCACGACAGGCCCTCGAAGGTTTCGGGCGAGCTTCAAGGCTCCCTCCACCGAGTTCAGATCGTGACCATCTATGGGGCCGGAATACTTGATCCCCAAGTCCTCGAAGAAGACGTTGGGAGACACCAGCTGTTTGACTCCCGTCTTCAGCCTCCTCGCCATCTCGTGGGCGGGTTCTCCCACCGCGGGGAGGGAGCTGAGGAAATCGCCGATACCGGTCTTGGCGGCCTCGTAGCGCGGGTTCAGCCGCAGCCTGGAGAGGTGATTCGCGATCCCCCCGACAGTGGGGGCGTAGGAACGCCCATTGTCATTCAGAAGTATCACGAGGTCGGGGCGCAGGGCGCCGATGTTGTTCAGCGCCTCGTAGGCCATGCCTCCGGTGAGCGACCCATCGCCAACCAGCACAACGACCTTGCCCTGATCGCCACGACGGCGTTTGGCCTGGGCCAGGCCGAGCGCGTAGCTGAGGCCGGTGGAGGCATGGCTGTTCTCCACCATGTCGTGTTCCGACTCCTCGCGGTTGGGGTAGCCCGAGAGCCCCCCGGCCTGCCGGAGGGTGCCGAACAACTCCTTCCTGCCGGTCAGGATCTTGTGTACGTATGCCTGATGTCCGGTGTCGAAGACAATCTGATCTCGGGGGCTGTCGAAGACGCGGTGCAGGGCCAGAGTGATTTCCACCACCCCCAGATTGGGGCCGAGGTGTCCCCCGGTTTGGGAGACCCGCTCGACCAGGAACTCCCGAATCTCCTGGGCCAGCTGCCGACACTCCCCGGCGCTGAGCCGTCGGCAGTCAGCGGGAGAGTTGATTCGGTCCAGAACCGAGCCCGGCGGAGCGCCAGGCGTGTCTCTGGGTACTGGCATGACTCCAAATTATATGCCCGCCCCCAGATCGGAGCCCGGATTTGAGAGTGTCCAACCAGCCCCCGGGTCAGTCATGGCGGCCAGGGCCGTGGGTTGAAGAACAACCCAGTCCGCCCCGTGCTCGTGAAGCCTCCCAAGTTGGAAACGGCACTGGTCCGGGTCTCCCATAACCGTCAGGCGCGAGAGTATCGCCTGGTCGCCGAGAAGCTGCTCCAGGGCTCTGACACCCAGCCGCCGCGCCTGCTCCAGCCGCAACTGGATCTCAGCTTCGAGGCCAGCTCTCCGCAGGAGAACTGCCACCTAGTCGGCGGCGTGCAGGATCTCGGCCAACTGCCGCCGAAGACGTTCTAGCGGGGGGTTTGGAACTGCTGACGACTAGACCAGTGATACTGAGCGTACACGCGTTCTAGTGATACGATTGATGGGTGAATTTGACCGAGTGGGCGAGAGCGCAGGGGATTCACCCTCAGACCGCCTACCGTTGGTTTCGTAATGGAACGCTGCCGGTGCCTGCTGTGCGGGTCAACGAACGGACGGTGTTGGTGTCGCCTGATGCCGCAGCTGGTGGCGCGCCGGCAGCTCTCGGTCTGTATGCCAGGGTGTCGTCGCATGACCAGCGTGGCGATCTGGACCGTCAGGTGGCACGGCTGGCGGAGTGGGCGGCCCAGGCCGGGCATCGAGTGGCGAGGGTGGAGGCTGAGGTGGGCTCGGGGATGAACGGGTCGCGCTCCAAGCTGCGTCGCCTGCTGGCTGATCCGAAGGTGACCACGGTGGTCGTCGAGCACCGTGACCGCTTGGCGCGCATGAACGCAGAGTTGGTCGAGGCCGCGTTGTCGGCTCACGGCCGCCGCCTGGTGGTGATCGAAGCCGGGGAGGTGGAAGACGATCTGGTGCGGGATATGACCGAGGTGCTCACCTCGTTCTGCGCCCGGCTGTATGGGCCTCGCTCGGCGAAGAACCGGGCGGAGAAGGCTTTGCGCTGCGCCGAGCATGACGTGGGCCCGATGGCAGTGTCACACCAAGCCGCGATGGTGATCCCATGAGCCACCGGGGAGCCAAGCTGCGCAAGATGGCCGAGCCGTTCGTGATTGCCCCACCCCGCGGCGCTCGGATGCGCACGCGTTTGGACGTCGACGACGCCGATCGGGCGGTCGTTGAGGCGCTTGGGGCTCATCTCGGGTGATTGGCGTCAGGCGACCTCGCCGCACGATGCGCGCAGGGAGCGATGGATTCGAATGGGAAGGCCGCGTCGCGCCGCGCCCGCAAGCAGGCTCTGACCGCCAAGTCATCGTCGAGGTGGGCGGGTGCGATCACTCGGAGCACCGAGGACTCCTACGGGCTGGCGATACGCAACTTGAAAGCGGAGCGGGTCTCGCTGTGCACGAGGATCAAGAAGCTCACCGGACGCACTAAGGCCCCTGCCGGGGGTAGGAAGGGACGTTACCACGGCTACGCGACACCAGATGAGCGTTGGCAGAAGCAGCGTTGTCTTCAGGTACTCTCATCTCGCCTAGCCAAGGTTGAGGCGCAGCTGGAGGCCGGCACCCCAAGTGTTTGCAGGGGCGCCAAGCGCCTGGCGCGCAACCGCCACAACCTCCAGGCCGCCGGGCAGGGCTTCATTGAGTGGCAAAGCGAGTGGAAGGCAGCCCGGTGGTTCATCACTGCGGACGGTGAGGCTGACAAGGCCTGGGGCAACGAGACGATCCGCTGGCATCCGCTCGAGAACTGGCTGGAGATCAAACTCCCTGCTTCCTAGGCGCAGCTGTCAAACCGCCCTCATGGCCGCTACCGGCTGAGCGCTCCGGTCACCTGGCCGCACAGAGGCGACGAGGTTGCTGCCCAGGCGACTGGCGGGTCGCTGCGATACGACATCACCTACGACTCGGGCAAGGGCCGCTGGTACATCGACGCGTCGTGGGGCCCCGACAATGCGCAGGTCGCCTCGTTGGATCAGCTCCGGCGCAGGCCGGTGGTCGCTGTCGACTTGAACGTCGGGCATCTCGCGGTCGCGGCGCTCGACTGCTACGGAAATCCCCAAGGCGTCCCGGCCACGATCCCCCTAGTCTTGGAGGGACGCGATGCCACGACCCGTGACGCGCGGATCAGAGGCGCCGTGTCGCAGACCCTCGCTATCGCCGCTGTCCATCACGCGGGGGCGGTCGTGATCGAGAACCTCGACTTTGTCGAGCAACGCTTCGAGGGTCGCGAGCACGCCGGTAACCGCCCGTCGCGAGGCAAGAGGGGCAAGGCGTTCCGCCGTCACATCTCCGGGCTCCCGACAGCCACCCTACGGGACCGGCTCGCCCAGATGTCATACAACGCCAGGGTGGGGGTCATCACCGTCGACCCCGCCTACACCTCGAAGTGGGGAGCCCAGCACTGGCTCGCCCCACTCAAAGCGCAACATCCCAAAACATCTCTCACCAGCCACCACGCGGCATCGGTGGCGATCGGAAGACGCGGACTCGGACAGCGAATCCGGAGACGGGGCATGAGCGCTCGGACCTCACCAGTGGATGGGGAACGAGCTACAGCGAGTGCCTCCAAAGGATGGCCCATGCCAAGAGCAGAGCTAGCTGGCGGCCTGGAC
This sequence comes from Candidatus Dormiibacterota bacterium, assembly GCA_027313505.1. Taxonomy (GTDB): domain Bacteria; phylum Chloroflexota; class Dormibacteria; order Aeolococcales; family Bog-877; genus AG-12. The sequence goes on along the minus strand of DAHVDN010000037.1, from coordinate 2,121 downwards.
GAGCTCACAACAGACAGGGACCCGGAGCCAAGGACAGGCGCGAGGCAGTCATCGGAGGAGCGTCGCCGACGGCCTCAAGAAGGTGGCCGTAAGACCGTAGTGCCTACCAGAAGCAAAGGAGACCAGGGGGCCCAAGACCGCTCGCGACCTCCCGCTGAGCAAGAGTCAGTCTCCCTCGGTGTTCAGGAACGGTGCATGATTAGGTGATGATCCAACAGAGGTCGCCTCGACCGAGGCGCTCGGCAAAGATTGAACCGGCCGGTGCGACGCCAGGTCCTCTGAGCCGCCGGGAGAGCGAGTGGAGGCTCCGCCTGACGTTGTCATTGGCGCTGATCGCTGCGCTGTCCGCCATGGGGAACGTGGTCTCCTTGCTCGTGGTGTCATCGACCATGAGCCAGGCTGCCCCGCCTGATAGCCCGGTCACATTCCTGCCCGTCTTGGCCGGCGTTTTGATCGGGCTGGTGGGTGATGGCCTGATTCTAAGTGGAGTGGGAGCGGTCCTCCGGCCAGGCCTGCGCTTCACCACAACAGGAGGCGCTGTGACTGGGGGTCTGGCGCTGCAGCTGGTGGCTGCGGCCGCGGTCGGGATCCTCGAATCCTCCTGGGTCATCACCGCGCTGTATGTGTTGTTGCTGGCAGCGCTGGTCGTGCTCTGGGTGAGGCTCGCTCCGGCGGTCGCCTCTCGTCCCATCGCGGAGCACCCACAGGACCTGCGAGCCCGACCTACGACGCTAACACCCACCGGGCGATGGACGGTCCCCGGGGCTCACCCCCCCGCGGAGTGGGGAGGAGGCGTCCCGCTGCCCCCTTCGGCTCCTGCCCAGAAGGTGGTGGTCGATGTCCCGGAGCCACGTCGAACAGGATCGGTCCCCTGGACCCGCCCCTGAGCGTCGGGACCGATCACCAGAGATCCCTCGAGGACTCCGGGGACCCTTCCTGGGGCATCCGAGAGGTGGTCATGGGAATTCTGGTCGCTGTTCCCGCTGTCCTGGTCGCCGTCTCAGCTGTCGCGGTCGTCACCATCGGGCTCCATCAAGTTGGGCTGATCGGAGCACTCACCGGAGCTGCCGGACGGGCGGTGCTCCCGTTCTACAACCTCGCCACCACGATCGTCTTCTACGGGGTTCTGCTCGCGGTTGTGGTCTTTTTCGCCACCCGGCACGGGGGAAGGGTTTGGCGGGAGTTGGGGCTGCGTCGCCCTCCGTGGTGGGTGTTTCCGCTGATGCCAGCGCTCGCTCTGGCTCTCCAATTCGCGACTGCCTTGCTCAGCACCGCACTCTCGCCGCTGCTGGGTGGGATGACCAACCCTCAGGGGTGCAGCATCTCCCAGGGCTTCGGCCAGGACGCCTACCTGGGTGTCATCGCCATCGTCCTTATTGCCCCGGTGGTGGAGGAGATAACCTTTCGCGGTTTCATCTACGGGGGGCTCAGGGGCCGTTTGGGAACCACCTGGGCTGTCGTGGTCAGCTCCCTGGTGTTCGCTTTGTCCCACACCCTCTCGGTGGGGGGCTCGATATTGCTCCTTGGTCCTTCGCTGTTCATAGCCGGGGGGGCCCTGGCTCTGGTCTACCAGAGGAGCCGCTCCCTGTATCCGGGCATGGTCCTCCACGGCTCCTTCAATCTGATAGCGGTCATCCTGATCTTCCTGACCAGCACGGCCAGTAACTGCCACTGACGCCCTTGTTACAAGGTCTTCAAATCCCTTGACACCGCGTTACACTTAGCGGGACAGTTCGCGGCGGGAGTTGGGAGGTTGTGGGTCTGGTGGGTCGATTGACCCTGGAGGGGCGACGCCAGGCGGGTGGGCTGCGACCGAGCTCCCGGGGAGTGTGGCTTGAGCCACTCGGACTTTCGTCGGGCACTGGAGAGGCTACTTAGGGCCATGGCGGATCAGCGTCCGTGGGTCCGTGCTGAGAGCCTCGCCTGGCCGGTGGCGAAGGCCGGCGATGCGTTGGAACCGCGCTCTCAACCCCGCTGGCTCAGGCTCCACGGCTCGCCCCTAACTATCCTGGCGGTGCTGGTCTTACTGGCCGCTCCGGTCTTGGTCATACACTCGGCTTTAAGCCCAAGCACTTCGCTGTTCAGCTCCACAGCCGGATCCTTGACAGCCACCTCGACCGG